>NC_008818.1:1500000-1667163 GCF_000015145.1 Hyperthermus butylicus DSM 5456 | reverse complement strand
CTACAGCCCCCGGGCCGCGCCTAGCAGCGAGATAGGCCACGTAAGGGGCGAGCCCAGCAGCGGCAATGACAGCCCGAAGCCACGTGTAACGATACTCGTTAACCATACCCATAACAATCTTTATCGCTGTAAACGATGAGCCCCAGAGCAACGTGGTAGTCAGCAGGGCGGCATAGTGGTAAACCCTGCCCCCCGCCAAGACCCGAGACCCCTAGCGGATCTCCCCTAGCACTGAGTCGCGGAGCCGGCGCAGGCAGCCCTCAATAAGCCTCAACCCGCCGCCAGCACTTGCCGCCAGGCAGGATCTGGGCGTAGCATCGCCCGGGAAGCCTAGCAGCTTAGCAGCGCGCTCAACAATAGAGGAGTCAACACCGTCGCTGTAGACCTGGTCACATACGTTGCCAGTGACGCGCAGCACAGCAGCCTCGACAGCGGCGCCGGCAGCGAAGCCAGCAACCCCGCCCAGCTCGAAGCCGAGGTGGTGGACTAGGGTGCCACCAACAGGCTTCTTTGACAGCTGGCTAGCAGCAGAGTAAGCCTCGATAGCCTCTCCAAGACCCGAAAACAGTTTAGCTAAGGGGTCGCCAGCGTTGCATGCGCTGTAGATTAAGGGGACCACGTATCCCCTAGAGGCGAAGCCCAGCGATGCAAGACTATAGCGGAACCAGTCTCCAGCACGGAAACCGTACCTGCCACCCTAGGAGTGCGGGGCACAAGCAGCCTCCCAGACGCAACGCCAGCTGCACGCTCAATGAGTAGCCGGACAACAGTCTCCCAGCCATAAGACTCGACCTCGGTAAGCTCAATCCTGTCCCTACCACCCTTAGCCGGGAACGGCCTAGGCTCAGCTGCTACTATGGAGAGGCTAGCGCCAGCCGCCGCAGCAGCAACAAGCCCAGCGTAAACAGCAAGCCATGCAAGCCCAGAAGGCTCATCCTCCCCGAGCACGACATAGACACGGTCAACACGCCTACTAGAAACCAGTGACGCAGCACCGTAAACCATGTAGGCCAAGGCATCGCCGGGCCCGCCAGTAAACCTCCAACCACCCATAACACCACGCCACGGGACAACACGGTACACGATACGCCGGCAGAGTCGGGGAGAGAGACGGATGCCACACCTCCTAGACATGAAGCCCTCAAGCCCCGAAACAACCTCACTATAACCCGTAGCCCGGGGGAACACGCCAACCTCTGGCCACACAGAATAGATGTCAGCCACGAACACCAACCCAATATTATCAAACACATTATCATCAAGCAATGCGGCAACGGGATCCAAGCCCTCACCACTAGCAGCACCATACACGTACTCTACACGTGGCAGCCGGCGAAACGGACTCCCCATAGCATATAGCACGGCCCCAGGCAACCCCAACACCCGAACCAGCCATCCAGGGCAAACCCTCCCCAGGGAGGCAAAAGACACTAATACACAGGCAGCCAGCCATTCAAACCCGGGGTGTGCGAGTAACACCCCCAAGAGAAAGGCTAATACTACAGCCCAAAGATTCAAGCCAAGATACACGAAAGCCTTATATTCCGTAGAGGGAAGCAAACCAGCAAACACGGCGCCGCCTGCCCGGGAGGAACCCGGCGCGGGGCGGCGCAAGCTCACGATGATCGATACAATTGGGGGCCCAAGCAAACCCGGGGGATGTACCCCCGGGACGCTTGGGCCCGACGGGGGCCCAGGCCCCGCCGCCCACCGGGCCCGGGGCAGACCCGGGCGCCGGGAGCAGCGGGCGGCACCGGGGTGGCCCGGTTCTACGGGCCCGCCTTGCGGCCGTGACTCCGGTTGATCCTGCCGGACCCGACCGCTATCGGGGTGGGACTAAGCCATGGGAGTCGTGCGCCCCCGGATGCGGGGGCGCGGCGGACGGCTGAGTAACACGTGGCTAACCTACCCTCGGGACGGGGATAACCCCGGGAAACTGGGGCTAATCCCCGATAGGCGAGGGGGCCTGGAACGGGTCCCTCGCCGAAAGGGCGCGCGGAGCTTCCCCGCGCGCCGCCCGAGGATGGGGCTGCGGCCCATCAGGTAGTTGGCGGGGTAACGGCCCGCCAAGCCGATAACGGGTAGGGGCCGTGGGAGCGGGACCCCCCAGATGGGCACTGAGACAAGGGCCCAGGCCCTACGGGGCGCACCAGGCGCGAAACCTCCGCAATGCGGGCAACCGTGACGGGGTCACCCCGAGTGCCGCCGATAAGGCGGCTGTTCCCCGCTGTAAGAAGGCGGGGGAGTAAGCGGGGGGCAAGTCTGGTGTCAGCCGCCGCGGTAATACCAGCCCCGCGAGCGGTCGGGATGCTTACTGGGCCTAAAGCGCCCGTAGCCGGCCCGGTAAGTCCCCCCCTAAAGCCCCGGGCTCAACCCGGGGAGTGGGGGGGATACTACCGGGCTAGGGGGCGGGAGAGGCCGAGGGTACTCCCGGGGTAGGGGCGAAATCCGATAATCCCGGGAGGACCACCAGTGGCGAAGGCGCTCGGCTGGAACGCGCCCGACGGTGAGGGGCGAAAGCCGGGGGAGCAAACCGGATTAGATACCCGGGTAGTCCCGGCTGTAAACGATGCGGGCTAGGTGTTGGGCGGGCTTGGAGCCCGCCCAGTGCCGCAGGGAAGCCGTTAAGCCCGCCGCCTGGGGAGTACGGCCGCAAGGCTGAAACTTAAAGGAATTGGCGGGGGAGCACCACAAGGGGTGGAGCCTGCGGCTTAATTGGAGTCAACGCCGGGAATCTTACCGGGGGCGACAGCAGGATGACGGCCAGGCTGACGACCTTGCCCGACGCGCTGAGAGGAGGTGCATGGCCGTCGCCAGCTCGTGCCGTGAGGTGTCCGGTTAAGTCCGGCAACGAGCGAGACCCCCACCCCTAGTTGCTACCCCGGGGGCCACCCCGGGGGCACACTAGGGGGACTGCCGCCGTCCAAGGCGGAGGAAGGAGGGGGCCACGGCAGGTCAGCATGCCCCGAATCCCCCGGGCTGCACGCGGGCTACAATGGCGGGGACAGCGGGATCCGACCCCGAAAGGGGGAGGCAATCCCTTAAACCCCGCCGCAGTTGGGATCGAGGGCTGCAACTCGCCCTCGTGAACGCGGAATCCCTAGTAACCGCGCGTTAGCATCGCGCGGTGAATACGTCCCTGCTCCTTGCACACACCGCCCGTCGCTCCACCCGAGCGGGGGAGGGGTGAGGCCCTGCCCCTGGGGGCAACCCCGGGGGTGGGGTCGAACCCCTCCCCCGCGAGGGGGGAGAAGTCGTAACAAGGTAGCCGTAGGGGAACCTGCGGCTGGATCACCTCCTGTGGCTGCAGGAGGGCCCGCGCCCGGGCCTACCCCGGTTCACCGCTGCACCGGCGCCCGGGGCCCTAGCGGGCCCGGTGGGTGGCCACGCCCCAGGGTCGGCCAGACCGGGCCCTGGACCCCGCCCCTGGGCGGGTCTCACGGCACGGACGCCGCCCGGTGGATGGCTCGGCTCGGGCGCCGACGAAGGGCGCGGCAAGCGGCGATATGCCCGGGGTAGGCGCAGGCAGCCGTGGAACCCGGGATCCCCGAATGGGGCCTCCCGCCACGGGCGAATAGCCCGTGGCGCTCGGGAAACCGCGGGTTATCCCGCGGGAGTACCGAGTGGGAACCCCCCGAACGGAAACATCTTAGTAGGGGGAGGAAAAGAAAGCAACAGCGATCCCCTGAGTAGGGGCGACCGAAAGGGGGAGAGCCCAAACCAATCCTCCGCGGGATAACCGCGGAGGGATGAGGGGTTGCGGCCCCGCGGCTGGGGCTTCGAGCCCCAGCGGGCCGACCCCGGGTAGCCGAAGTGGGCTGGAAAGCCCCGCCGTAGAGGGTGACAGCCCCGTAGGCTAAACCCGGGGGGCCCGCGCCGCGGGGCAGAGTACCACGGCTTGGTTCTGCCGTGGGAAGCTGGGAGTCACCGACTCCCAAGGCTAAATACGTCCCGAGACCGATAGCGAACTAGTACCGTGAGGGAACGCTGAAAAGCACCCCGGAAGGGGGGTGAAAAGAGCCTGAAACCGGGCGGCTAAGCACGGGGCGGCCCGAAAGGGAGGAGGCCCCCCGAAGGAAACCGGCGCGAGCCGGGAGTACGAGGGGGGCGGACCGGGGTCGCCCCGTCCGTCTTGAAACACGGGCCGGGGAGTTCACGGCCGTGGCGAGCCTAAGGGGTTCACCCCCGAAGGCGCAGGGAAACCGACGAGCCCGCAGCCGGGGGTTCACCCCGGCGAGGGGCGGGGTCCGAAAGGGCCCGGAGTCACGGCCGTGAGACCAGAAACCGGGCGATCTAGGCGGGGGCAGGGTGAAGCCGGGCGAAAGCCCGGTGGAGGCCCGAAGGGGTTCTGACGTGCAATTCGTTCCCCTGACCCCCGTCTAGGGGTGAAAGGCCAATCTAGCCCGGTGATAGCTGGTTCCCGCCGAAGTGCCTCGCAGGGCAGCCCCGCCGGAGGCCGGGCCGCGGGGTAGAGCACTGATTGGGGGTGCAGGGGGCGTAATGCCCCCGGCCCCCTATCAAACTCCGAACCCGCGGCCGCCGTAGATGGCGGGAGTGGGGCTCCCCGGGGTAAGCCCGGGGGCCGAGAGGGGAACAACCCAGACCGGGGTTAAGGCCCCCAAGGGCCGGCTAAGTGCCAACGAAAGGGCGTCCTCGGCCTCAGACAGCGGGGAGGTGGGCCTAACAGCAGCCATCCTCTAAGGAGTGCGTAACAGCTCACCCGCCGAGGCCGAGGGCCCCGAAGATATGTCGGGGCTTAAGCCGGCCGCCGAAACCCCGGGGGCGGGCCGCTATGCGGCCCGCATCCGGTAGGCGGGCGTCGGGGCGGCGCAGAAGGCGGGCCGTGAGGCCCGCTGGAGCCGCCCCGAGTGCGGATCCCGGCGGTAGTAACAGCGAAGAGGGGTGAGAATCCCCTCCGCCGGAAAGGGCAAGGGTTCCTCGGCAACGGTCGTCGGCCGAGGGTGAGCCGGCCCTAACCGGGGCCGTAACACGGACCCCGGGAAAGGGAAACGGGTTAATATTCCCGTGCCGCGGGGGTAGGTGCGGCAACGCAAGCCCCGCCTCCGACGCCTCCGGGTAGGCCGACCGGGGGCGGCCGAAGGGCCGCGACCCGGCTAACCGCTGAAGGCCGGGGAGTGCCGTAATGGCGAGAACCGGCCGAAGGCGGGAATGGGGGGCCGTTAGGCCCCTTCGGCCGATCCCGGGGGCCCTTGAAAAGGGGGCGGGGAACGATCCCCCGCGCCCGTACCGAGAACCGACACAGGTGCCCCTGGGTGAGAAGCCCCAGGCGTCTGGGGGGCAACCCGGGCCAGGGAACTCGGCAAATTGGCCCCGTAACTTCGGGAGAAGGGGTGCCCGCGGTCTGGGGGTAGACCCCCTGGACCGCGGGTCGCAGTGCCTAGGGGGGCCTGACTGTTTAATAAAAACATAGGTCCCCGCAAGCCCGAAAGGGTGTGTACGGGGGCCGAATCCTGGCCACTGGCGGTCCGTGAAACCGGGGTTCAACCCGGCGAAGCGCCGCTGAAGGCCGGGAGTAACTCTGACTCTCTTAAGGTAGCCAAATGCCTTGCCGGGTAAGTTCCGGCGCGCATGAATGGATCAACGAGGTCCCCACTGTCCTGGCCCGGGGCCCCGTGAACCCACGGAGCCGGTGCACAGGCCGGCATCCCCCCGCAGGGCGAGAAGACCCCGTGGAGCTTTACCGCAGCCTGGGGTTGCCCTTCGGGCCTGGGTGCGTAGCGTAGGTGGGAGCCGATGAGCCACCCTCTCCGGGGGGTGGGGAGGCGCCAATGAAACACCACCCACCCAGGCCCGGGGGGCTTACCCCCGGCGGGAAGCCGGGGGGACAGCCCCAGGTGGGCGGTTTGGCTGGGCGGCACGCCCGCGAAAAGGTAACACGGGCGCCCAAAGGTCGGCTCAGGCGGGTCAGAGCTCCGCCGTAGAGTGCAAGGGCAAAAGCCGGCCTGACCGGACCCCTAAAAGCAGGGGGTCCGGCCGGGAAACCGCGGCCTAGCGAACGCTCGTGCCCCCCTCGGTGGGGGCCGGGCATGACAGAAAAGTTACCCCGGGGATAACAGAGTCGTCGCGGGCGAGAGCTCCCATCGACCCCGCGGTTTGCTACATCGATGTCGGCTCTTCCCATCCTGGGGGTGCAGCAGCCCCCAAGGGTGGGGCTGCCCGCCCATTAAAGGGGAACGTGAGCTGGGTTTAGACCGTCGTGAGACAGGTCGGACTCTACCCGCGGGGGGTGTGGGCCGCCTGAGGGGAAGGTGCCCCTAGTACGAGAGGAACGGGGCGCCGCGGCCTCTAGTGTACCGGTTGTCCGGCAGGGCAGCGCCGGGTAGCCACGCCGTAGGGGGTAACCGCTGAAAGCATCTAAGCGGGAACCCCTCCCCGAAAAGAGGCGGCCGCCAGCCCGGGGCCACCCGGGCTGGCCCGGGCTCCCGTAGAAGACGGGGTTGATGGGGCGGGGGTGTAAGCCCCGAGGGCCGTTAGGCCCGAGGGGTTCAGCCCGCCGCTCCCAATCGCCCGGATGCCGTGGGGCTTCTCGCCCGGGGGCGGGCCACGCTGGTCATAGGGCTGCGTGGCCCGCCAGGGGTCCAGGGCCCGGGGCCTAGGACCCTGGGGCGTTGTGGCGGGGCCTGGGCCCCCGTCTGAGTGTTGATAGTTACTCCTATGGCGCGCTGTGTACATGTTCTGTGGTTGAGTGTTCGCTCCTTTCCGTGGCTCTGTTGTCTTCTCTTGCTTGGCTGGTGTTGTGTGGTGGTTTGCTGGAAGCTTGTACGGGATCGCATTGGTGAGGAGCTTTCTGGGCGTGAGGGTGTTCTCGTCTATAGGGTTTCTGGCGAGCAGCTTGAGGCGTTGTTGAGAGTTAAGATTGTTGAGGAGGCTATCGAGCTTGCTGAGTCAGGGGATGTTGGCGAGGCTGTTGACCTTGTTGAGGCTCTTCTCGAATGGCTTAGGTTGAAGGGTCATGGGTTGGAGTATGTTCTACGGTCTGCTGAGGAGAAGAGGCGGGTTCGTGGAGGTTTTTCCGGTGGATATGTTGTCGTGTGGCCTGACCGTGATAGCTGTTAGAGCTTGTATGCGTGTGGCCTGCGTAGCTTGAGTAGTGGGAGTTGTCTGCGCGCCTCCTCAAGGGATTCCCTATCTACCTCTATCTGGACTATCTTCTCTCCACGGCCTGCATCGAGGAGTACGAGGCCGTAGGGGTCTGCTACCAGGCTTCTACCTGTAAAGTTGCTATTGTACTGTGAGGCTACCGCTATGTACATTGTGTTTTCGTGCGCCCTTGCCGCAGCGATTATTCGGAGCTGGTCCTCCTTTGCGGGGCCCCGGTACCATGCTGCTGGGACTGCTACTAGCTCCGCTCCCTGCAGGGCATATGTCCTGAATAGCTCTGGGAAGCGTAGGTCGAAGCATACCGCTAGAGCTATGCGAAATCCCTTGATGGTTGCCAGTTTTGCTGGTTCTGCGCCTGGCATAAAATAGTCCGACTCTCGGTAGCCATAGGCGTCAAAGAGGTGTATCTTACGGTATACTGCTAGGAGCTCGCCAGTAGGCGCGATCAGCGCCGCGGTATTGTATGGTTTTCCTCCGGCCTTGCTTTTCTCGTAGAGTGTTGCAACCACGTGGACGCTGTACTCTCTCGCGAGCCTGGCAAAGAAGCCTATCCAGGGCCCTTCGAGGGGCTCTGCTATAGCTGCTATCGCCTCGGGTGGCTGGCCTGTAGGGTCTGCCATGGAGTACTCGGGGACTAGTAGGAGATCCGCCTCGGAGACTATTCTCTCGTAGCGCGAAATGAGCTTTCTTATCCTCTCGAGGCTCTCTTCTTTCGAGTGTGTAGCGCCAAACTGTAGTAGGGCTATGGTGAGTGTTTGCAATGCGTGCCGCCCTCAGCCATGTGTATGTCTTCCCGGGGCTCGGTATGCGTAAATTTCTCCCGCTAGAGCAGCTGTTTACGGTGAAGCTTGGGCTTTGGATGTAGCAGTTCTGGCGGTGCCTCTTGTAGGTGTTGTGGCGGGGTTTGTTGGTACACTGCTAGGTATAGGCGGCGGCGCCATAATGGTGCCTGCCCTGGTTCTTCTCGGCGTCCCGGTAAAAGTTGCTGCACCTGCTAGCCTCGTGGCAATCCTTGGGACGAGCCTGGGTGGTATCCGTAGGCTGTTCCGCCGAGGCCTTGTTGACGTCATGTTGGCTGTTTTCCTCGAGACAGCATCGGGGCTTGGAGCCCTAGTTGGCGTTATAGCTGTTGGCAGGCTTACCGAAGGGTTTCTCCGCGGTCTCCTCGGCATAGTGTTGATAGTTTCAGGGTTTCTCCTCCTCACAACAAGAAGGAAGCTCAGCTCAACCATTGAGGCCTATAGGCGTAGCATTGTTAGGCTTATAGCCTCGTGGATTGTAGCGCTAATGGCTGGATTTGCATCGGCGACTCTTGGCATAGGTGGAGGTGTGTTCAAGGTCCCCGTTCTAGTCTTCATTCTCGGCCTTGGGCTCAAACACGCTGTTGCAACAAGCAAGCTCATGGTCGGAATCACAGCAGCGGTAGGAGTTATAGGTCACTTTATAGCCGGCAGGGTAGACTTTCTCCTAGCGCTACCCCTCCTTGCCGGTACATATACAGGAGCGAGTATCGGGTCAAGAATACTTGTCAAGCTTAGAGTTAAAACGTTGCAAGGCATAGCTGTTGCCTACCATATTGCCATGGGCTTATACATGCTTGTACAAGCTATGAGTAAGGGCTAACATTTTTAGCAAGGTAATTGCTTAGCGGGGAAACGTCCTATTCACAGCCATTAGTTACTCTACAACCGTGTGGGATAAACGGTTGTACTGATGACTGAATAGTTAGCAGCACTACTAGTGATTAATGTTATAAATAAGGCTCTATACTCTAACAACTCAACGAAGCCGGAGTGTGGGAATTTGTCGACAACGCCAGTAAAAGCATTGCTTTCAAACATCACGGCAATAAACGGCGTGAATGCAGCAATAGTACTGCAAAGCGATGGCAAGGTTGTGGACTTCATAGTTAAGAATGGCACAGTAAATATAAATATTAATGTTATAGCTGAAGTAATCGCCAAGCTCTACAATACAGCACTAGAACTATCGAAAACGCTTAGACTTGGAGAGCTAAATATGCTATCCATAGAGTACACTACCGGCTCAGTAGTCATAACCGAGATAGCTGATGGAAAACTCATAGCCGTTGTAGCCAATAAAAGAGCCCTTGTCGGAAGAATTAGGATGGAGATAAAGCGTAGCCAGCGTATGTTTAAGGTGATATTCTAGCTACCGATACAGCCGAGTTCTAAATCCTAACCCCACATTAATGGTAGCTATTCTAGCGTATTAAGTGCTATAGCTATATCTCATTATATCAATAAAACAGCAACAACAATATACTCAGTAACGATAATGTTGTTGTATAGTGGCGTGTTGGCCTCTGGCAAATGGGCTTGTGGGTTACCGCCTTGGTATAATTCATTATTCTTGTTCGTTGTTCATGTTAGGTCCATGTTTCTAGGATGTAATAGCGATATCGTGTAGAGTAGGAGTGGGATCCCCACGAGCATTGAGAGTGAGATGTGGGTAGCTTGGCGCTAGAATTCTCTCGGATAATGCTTCTAGGCTGCCGTAGATCCATTTGTGGAGTACTACCCTAACATGGTACGAGAAGTCGGCGTACCCTAGGAGCTCTGCTATGAGCTCTCCTGTTCTGCCTCCGACTACGCTCTGGACTATCCCGGCTGTGGCGCCTAAGGCTATGTAGTAGCCTACGACGCCCATCCCAGCTCCGTTAGGTCCAAGTAGCCCGAAGACAGAGCCTCTGGGCACTGTGAATGAAGCTCCCCTAACAGCGTGAATTCTCCCGTAATACTTATGTAGGCCCTCAACTACTATGTCGACGGGCATGTCTTCCCTCTAACACTCCTATACAGGACCAACAGGGGGAGCATAGCTGAAACGGTGGGCGGGATTAGGAGGAGCTTGGCATAATACCTTGGCTCCATGGGTGGGTCATAGCCCAGGCTAGCATTGAGTATGTAGAACCATGCCTTGCTATCTACTCTCCTACAGAGTCTGAAGAGGTGGCCACAAGAGTCGTATATGGCTTCTCTTTCCTTGACGCTATAGATTATCGCTTTTTCTAAGCGCGTTATGGTAGTAGTAGCTTCCATCCCTAGCTGAACCTCCAGGGAGTTCAGTGCCTCCTGTCAAGCAGATAGGGGCGGGACAGCCACTACCCTCCTGTAAACCTCCAGTACCATAAGTGAGGTTTAGGAACATAGTCCTCTTCCATCACTCCATACGTAGAAGACCCCCGTGACACCCTCTGGGCTCGTCCACAAATACCTAAGCACAAAGCCGTCACTGGTGCAGCTACTACTCCTAAACCCGTAGATCACGGGCTTTAGCGAAGCGAGGACGATAACAGCTACGAGAGCTAGTATGAGGAATATTGCCCTCCTACTACCCCTAATGTAGAGGAATGCCAGTATCGGAGACGTGGCCACCACAATGAGCGATGACGCCACGCCATATGATAGGGCCTTCGGGATCCCGCCCTCGACAGAGAGAACCCATAACTCGAGCGGCAAGCTTAAGTTACTGCGGTAGCGTTCTCCCCCGGCATAGTCTACCTTGAGCACAAGACTGAGTGTTAGGTTCACCATCTCTCCGGGCCTGGCGTTAGTGGCTGTAACGTTAACTATGATGGCGCCATGGTCCATGGGTGTGCTGAGGCTCCTGGATATTCTCTCAGGGTGGTAAGCAACACTGGAGGACTCTATGAGCCTATGAGACCATAGAGAGGCTGATGAAACCTCAGGGCTAGAGGCGAAAGAGTATAGCAGTAGTATCAGTGTATTCTGGCCCTCCACGAGAGGCTCAGCTATAAGCGTATAATTGAAGGTAAACCCCTCGCCCTGAACTTCTCCATGTAATACCCTAGGCCCATAGACATGGCTGCTTGGATTTGACGCTATGGCAGGAACTGAGGCCGATAGGAGCACGACAATCGTAACAGCGAGAATAGCGTGCTTTAAACCCTAAGTCTGGTCCACCGCCCCATGGCAGTTAGTAAGCTTAACCTACTTAAAATAAATGTGATGGAAGTGAAGCGTTATACGGGATGGAAGAAGCACAGCTTCCAACTCTCTATCATGGATATTCTAGATACGTCTACTCCTTTCCACACTCTCTTGTCAACGGTGGTGGAAGCGGATTAGATGGGAGCATAGTTTCCGATATTTCAGACCCCCGAGTAGATGTTGGGTAATGGTATTCTGTTCATGCCATGTAGTGGAGAGGAGGAGATTGGCGCCGCGGCCGGGATTTGAACCCGGGTCACGGGCTTGACAGGCCCGCATACTGGGCCAGGCTATACTACCGCGGCACCATGTTGTCTCGTTACCTTTGCAGGGCGGGGTTTAATAGTTTTGTGTCTTTATTTATGGGGTGCTTGGGCCTAACTTATAAGTAGGGTTTTGTGGTCTGCGGCGTGGACTGGGTGGGCGCTGTGAGTGTGACGTATGCGACTCTGGGCGAACTAAAGGTTGGCAGCTACATTGTGATCGATGGTGAGCCTTGTCGTATCGTGGAGATGAGTAAGGCTAAGACTGGTAAGCATGGTAGTGCTAAGGCCCACGTGGTGGCGGTTTGCCTCTTCTCGGGGAACAAGAAAACGTTGACTGCGCCAGTTGATGCACGTGTTGAGGTGCCGATTATCGATAAGAGGATTGGCCAGGTTATAGCTGATATGGGTGATATGGTTCAGATAATGGATATGGAGACCTATGAGACCTTCGAGGTTGAGAAGCCCAAGGACGAGGATCTCAAGTCGAAGCTTCAGCCGGGCGTTGAGGTTGAATACTGGGTAGTTATGGGCCGCTATATGATTACTCGAGTCAGAGGCGCGCCAAAGAGCTAACCATGGTTTGGAGGCTTCTTCAATATTTTTGTTGTTTTAGCTAGATTTATAATTTCCTATTGCATGTGTTAGTCCATACTTATTCTTGTGTTATTCGCTATTCTTGTGTAGCCTGGTCCACTGGCGTTATTAGGGCTAGTTCCATGTTTCCCAGTGTCTTATGGGGCTGTAAATGCCTGGGCTTGACGATATCCGCAGGGCTGTCAGCAAACTGTTAAAGCGTAGTGGGCCCTACGAGAACATTGTAAATGAATTCATCCGTGACCTTCAGAGGGCCCTCATCTCAGCTGATGTCAATGTGAGGCTCGTCTTCAACCTCACCAAGCGTATTCGCGAGCGGGCTCTGAAGGAGCAGCCCCCGCCCGGCCTTAGTAGGAGGGAATGGCTAGTTAAGCTCACCTATGATGAGCTTGTGAAACTATTTGGCGGCGAGTATGAGCCAGAGGTTAAGCCGCCCTATACACCCTATGTAATCATGATGGTTGGTGTGCAGGGTAGCGGTAAGACCACAACTGTCGGCAAGCTAGCAAAGTTCTATCGTGGCATGGGCTACCGTGTAGGTGTTGTTGCTGCAGATACCTACCGTCCCGGCGCCTACGAGCAACTTAAACAGCTGGCCGATAGGGCTGGTGCAATGTTCTACGGTGAGCCCGGCTCTAAGGATCCAGTTGGCATCGCCCGAAGGGGGGTTGAGGAGCTCAAGCAGCGTGGCGCAGACATAGTAATCGTCGATACTGCTGGCCGCCACGGCTACGGCGAGGAGGAAGCTCTGTTAGATGAGATGAAGCGTATTGCAGAAGCAATTAAGCCCGATGAGGTCGTACTTGTTATTGACGCTGCCATGGGACAGAAGAGCTACGACTTGGCTAAGAGATTCCATGAAGCCACACCCGTAGGTAGCATCATAGTGACAAAGATGGATGGTACAGCAAAGGGTGGCGGTGCGCTGTCAGCTGTAGCGGCTACGGGTGCTCGGATAAAATTCATCGGTACAGGCGAGGACATTGATGAGATCGAGGTGTTTAGACCCAAGAGGTTTGTAGCGAGACTTCTTGGCATGGGTGATCTAGAGTCACTACTAGAGAAGATTGAGAGACTTAGGGGTGTTGAAGAATTTGAGAAGACCGTTGCCGAGATGATGTCCGGTAAGATAACGTTTAGAACAATCTATAAGCAGTTGCAGCAAGTTACTAAGCTTGGTCCATTCCGGAAAATACTACAAATGATACCCGGTATATCGACTATGCTTGAGAGCCTTGACGAAGCTGCAAGGCTTAGCGAGGAGAAGGTCAAGAAGTGGCTCACAATAATGAACTCTATGACCTATGAAGAGCTTGATAACCCCAACCTATTAGAGGAAAGGAGTAGAGTCAAGAGGATAGCAGTTGGTGCTGGCGTCGAGCCTAGCGAGGTTAGAGAGCTATACAACTACTACAAGTCAGTCAAGAAGATGATGAGACAGCTCAAGAAGAGGAAAGATTTGTTAGAGAGGTTTGCTAGGCTTGGAGGAGTGTAAGGTAACGATATGTTATAATGCTGGCTGCGGAAAAGATTCGCCGCTAGTTGCAGGGCTTGTTGTTGCTGCCTCCCTACTCCTATCCAATAACATCCGTCGCTATGCATGTGCAGACGTAGTATTTGGAGTCCCTATCGGCTCAAGGTGTCTCTGGTATAGATTACGAGCTAGCGGATCTAGAGTTAAAGGGTTTAGAATGGATGAGAGAACAGTTACAGGCATTATGAAGAGGTTGTTGGGCGAGGGAAGATGGCCTGGCACTAGTATATCTAGAATTGAAATGCCCACTAATCACTGTGAAGAATGCGTGTCTGTTGAGGTGTTTCTCTCGCAAAGGAAATGTCCAACTTGCATATCGTTGGAGCCTGTAGAGGGGCTTAGATTTAATGCCTGGTGGCTAGCATCTGCAGTCATGGTAGTGTATGATGACTGGTGTACATAGCGACGGCGTTGAGGCAGTAATAACTGGTATTGCTAGCAAAGCTTTGAGGCTCCTAGAGGAGATTCCTCTTTGTGACAGTTGCCTCGGTAGAATGTTTGGTCTCCTGGGTAGAGGTTTCAGTAATGAAGAGCGTGGAAGGGCCCTAAAGACTCTGCTTGTAATGTCGCTGCATGCACGTATACGCGAAGGCGATGCCGGGGCACGTGAGCAGTTGAGAAGGCTTGCGCCAAATATAGGTGAGCTAGCAGCAAAATTGTATGAAGAGGTTTTCGGGGAAAAGCTGGTTCCTAATCGCTGCTATATTTGCGAGTCGCGGCTGCAAGAGATGATCAGTCTTGCTGTTAAACGTGCAAGGCATATGCTTGAAGGACTGGAGTTTCGTGGGTTTATTGTTGCTGCCCGGGTGAACGATGAGGTTCGGTTTAGGGAGGACGAGGTTAAGAGGAGATTCAGTCTAGAGTATGCCGAGTCCATAGGCTCAGAGGTTAAGAGAGAGGTTGGCAAGAAACTGCAGCAGCTCATAGGCGTTAAGCCGGACTTTGAGAAGCCTGATGTAGTGGTTCTAGTTCACGTTCCTGAAGGCAGAGTTGAGCTACAAGTTATGCCGCTCCTCCTGAGGGGATGGTATTGGAAGCTAGCGCGCCGCGTCTCGCAGTCAGCATGGGTTACCAGGAGGGGAGAGCGCCGCTATCCCTTCAGCGTGGAGGATGGTTTGTTTATACTGGCTGAGGTGTTCGAAGCAGACAACATAGTGATACATGCTTCCGGCCGGGAGGATGCAGATGCACGCATGCTGGGGACAGGGCGGCCATTCATAGTTGAAGCTAAACGGCCTAGGAAGAGGATCTCAGGTCTTGCAGTAGCCGAGGTTGAAGCTAACAGCTATGCTGCAGGCCTTGTCGAGTACAAGCTCTTATCTGAGGCGAGACGCAGCGACGTCGCCTCGATAAAGGGTGAAACACAGCACCGCGCCAAGCTCTACAAGGCACTTGTAGTTGTCGAGCGGCCAATTTCCGAGGATGAGCTGAAGGGGCTTGAGGAAGCATTCCACATGAGGTCCATAATGCAGCGTACCCCGCGGAGGGTTAGACACCGGCGGCCTGACGTGGTCCGCGAGAAGATAGTCTTCAGCGTTAAGACTAGGCAGCTAGCGGATAACGTGTTTGAGGCAATAATCCATGCTGAGGGAGGGCTGTACATAAAGGAGCTTGTGAGCGGTGATGGAGGCGATACCAGGCCGAGCTTCGCCGAGTACTTCTCGGCACGTGCATACTGTGCCGAGCTGGACGTCCTCGGAGTCTTTAGCTAGGAGTCACTCCGTCATGGAAGCTAAGCCTATTTTAGCTAGTTATAGATGCGGGGCGTCGGGGGAGAACAGTGAAGCCGTCCAAAGGCTTTAGGCACCGTACTAGGAAGGTGCTAAAGAAGCACATACGTGAGCGTGGTGCAGTACCACCACTAAGCCTACTAATGTACGAGTACAAGCCGGGCGACAAAGTCTACATAATCATAAATCCATCAGTTATGAAGGGTATGCCGCACAAAAGATATCATGGCAAGGTTGGAACAGTAATCGGTAAGCGTGGAAAGGCATACATTGTCGAGGTTAGGGTGGGCGGTAAGACTAAGATACTCTTCGTGAGACCCGAGCATCTGCGCCCAGTACCGCCGGAGGCTTTAACACCTCCAAAGCGTGAGTAACCCCTAGGAGCGTGCAGCTACGCGATATCAGCTGTATCTGCATTTTATCCCTCCCATGCAATACGGTTAGAGTTGTTAAGACGTGAAGCTGTAGGGTGCTAGTCTTGGTCGAAATAGTTGAGTCGAGATATGTGCCTCTCCCCGTTGCTAAAAAGATACTAGAGCAGCACCGGCGGCTCGTGGAGGAGAATCCTGTTGTTGCACGTGCCTACGATTACCTGGCAAAGTTCTCGAAGTGCGACCCCGATAATGCAGAGGAAGCCTTTCGCCGCATAGTTGAGATAGGCTTTACAGAATTTGCGGCTGCAATCCTTGTAAACATCGTGCCTGTCGATGTTGAGGAGGCGAAGGCCATTCTTGGCGACATTGATGGTGGGTATGAGGAGGAGAAAATAGCTAAGGCCCTAGAGGTTTTGAAGGAATACTGCCCGGTTGAGAGCTAAGCGTCCAGCTAAGGCATTCTCTTTAAATCCTTCACGTCTTGCTCTCTTAGTTTCTGGGTGTACCGGCTACTAGCTGGCATCTAGTATTGTGGAGAGGGTCTAGGAGAATGGCACCTTACGGTAGGGCTGGCAGGAGGGATGCGAGACACCGCGAGTTTAGGCCACGCGAAGACTATGCATATGTACTTGACTTTATGCCTGTAGGCAACCCGGTGGATAGGCATCCGTGGCATAAGAATAGACCCGTAGCTCAGCTTATCGGTGAGAACTTCTTCGTGCTCTTTGATGCCTCGGTGAAGCCTGAGTTCAGCCTCGAGGTTGGTGAGAGGGTAAGCCTTAAGGATGTAGTCGCCGAGCATTATGATAGAGTCAGGAAGCGTAGGCACATGGATCTACACAGGATAGAATATGACGACCTCACAAGCCTTGCTAAAAGTATGTTGCCGAGTATTGTAGAGCAGATTGTACGGAACCGAGAGCAGATATTTGTAGAATTCTTCAACATTGCTGGTCCGATAACGCTTAGGTTTCACAGTCTGGAGCTACTACCCAGCGTCGGCAAGAAGACTGTACTCCGAATCCTTGAGCAGCGCGAGAAAGAGCCTTTCAAGGACTTTGAGGATATAGCTAGCAGGGTTGGTATAGACCCAGTCAAGATCCTTGTTGAGAGAATAGTTGAGGAGTTAAGGGGTGGGCAGCGCTACTACCTCTTCATAGAGCCTCCCCGTAGAGAACTGCAAAGCATTGAGTCTAGACCCATCTTCCTAAACTACCTCGCACTAATCTATAAGCGGCTCTTCGGAAGCGAGAGTAGTGGCGGGGGCTAGGGCTGAGAAGTGTTAAGAGCTAGGCGCGAACTTGGGCAACACTTCCTCGTTGCAAGGTGGGTTGCGAGAATCTTTGCTGGCTGGGCTTGTAGGTTTCGGAGGCTACTTGAGGTAGGTGTTGGCCAGGGATTTCTTACCTCGACGATCCTGCGTAGCTGTAGCGTCGAGATAGCCGGCCTAGAGCTTGATTTGCGGCTCGTAGGCGAGCTTGCCTCAATAAGCTTTTACTTTACAGGGTTCATGCCCGTCATAGCTGATGCTGTGGAGCCTCCGCTAAGACTGGGAGGTGTGGATGCAGTTTATGGAAGTATACCCTACAACATCACGGGGCCGCTGCTCTCGCTACTAGTTGTCGAGGCTAGGAAACCGGCACTGCTGCTTCTCCAGCGAGAGGTTGTTGATCGGCTGGCTGCAAAGCCGGGCACAGCAAGCTATGGCAGGATAACGGTTCTCGTGAGGCTCGTCTACGATGTTAAGCCAGGCCCAGTGGTACCTCCATCAGCTTTCAGGCCTAGGCCAAAGGTGTACTCGAGAATAGTTGAGCTAGTACCCAGGCCTGACGCCCCCAGCCCAGATATGTTGAGGAGGGTTGAGGAGCTTACCAAGTGCATGTTCTCAGAGAGGAATAAGAGAGCTGCAAAGGTCGCAGCTAAATGCATTGGAATCGAGCTAAGTAAAATTGAGGGTCTTGTTGGCAGAGATATAAGAGTCTATCAGCTGGAGCCGGAGAAGTTTATCCAGCTGCTGGACTCCCAGAATGGGTAGGAGCCGTGATAAGGCCCGGCTATAGCTGCCAGCTCCGAGTCACAAGTAACTGCCCACCGCTCGGGGACCTTGTTCTCTCATGCTGCGAGAATGTGTATGAGCCTGCTGAGGATACCTGGCTAGCCCTAGACATTCTAGAGAAGACGCTTGTAAGCAACGGGTATAGTATTGTTCTGGATGTTGGCTGTGGTACAGGCGTACTTGGAGTATATACTGCAGCGAAAACTAAAACCTATACGGTGCTCATAGACGTTAATCCTTGTGCGACATATTGTGCAAAGACTAATACTGAGAGACTAGGCCTCAGCGCGTATGTTGACATAGTCCAGTGTGATAATGCTACGTGTATCCGGCGGCTAGGGACGAGAACACTAGCCGTCTATAATACGCCGTACCTACCCGTAGAAGAGTACGATGAACTATTGGGTCTTGCATGGAGTGGGGGTCTACGTGAAGCGCAGAGGATTGTGGATATTGCTGGGGAATGGGCGAGCTGCATCATACTGGTATACTCGTCGCTTAGCGGTGATGATAGGGAGTTGGTTGGAAAGCTTAGGGATAGGGGGTTTGGTGTTGAGAGATACAAAATACACTTCTTCTTCGAGGACATAGTGGGTGTTAGGGCTTGCAGAGTCTTGGCCCGCCAAGGGTGAGGCTGGTAGTTGTCGGTGTTGAGGGCGAGATTAACCTAGGCTTTATAGCTAGGCTTGCTGCCAACTTTGCAATAGACGAGTTCTACCTTGTATCGCCGGTTGCGAGCCCTGAAAGCAGTGAGGCTAGGCGATTTGCCGCCAATGGAGTCTACATGCTGGATCGTGTAATAGTGGTTGATAGTCTTGAAGAGGCGTTGAAGGGTGTGGATCTAGCGGTATGTACGAGTGCAAAGATAGGCCAGGCGTCGGATGTGCTTCGCCACGCTGTCACCCCCCGCGAGTTCGCCGAGGAGATAGCGCCACGCTATGAGAGTGTTGCAGTCGTGTTTGGGAGGGAAAGTGTAGGACTAACAAGGGATGAACTGGCAAAATGCCACCTTCTAGTCCACATACCAGCTAACCCAAACTATCCCGTCCTAAACCTAAGCCACGCAGTAGCAATACTCCTCTACGAACTCTACAACACGCGGCGCGGAGAAAAACAACTTCACGAGCCAGCCCGCGGCGAGACACTGGAACGAATATACGAGCACCTATCATGGCTCGCCGAGAAGCTCGTCGACAGGGAGAGAGTTAGCCAGGTCAAGGCGGCACTTAAGCACATACTGTGGCGCTGCAGTATTACGGGTGGAGAGGCATCAATGCTATACTATTTTGCTAAGAAGCTGAGAAAGCGGCTTGAAGCGTGCTAGGCATGAGGGAGCTGCAGCATTGGTTAAGCTACTACTCACAACCAATCCGGGTATAGAGGATATCGCTGCACACGAAGCAGAAGCCAAGATCTCAGCTAGGCTCCTAGAGGCTAGAGACGGCTTTGGCAGGCTATACGTGGAAGTAGATGAGGATATGCTAGAATTCGTCGAGGAGATGAGATCCATACACCGCGCTGTGATAGTGCTCGCAGAATCCAATGTTTGCCCGGCACGGAGCTGTCTAGAGAAGGTCTACGAGATAGTTAAAGGTAGTGGGGTTGACTTCTACGTTACGCCGTGGACAAGCTTTGCAGTAAGGGCTGAAAGAGCAGGCACGCACGAGTACACATCACTAGACATAGCAAGGGTTGCAGGCGATGCCGTGATAGACGCTGTGAAAAGCAGGTATGGTGTGAGACCGCCAGTTGACCTGGACTATCCAGCAGTGGTGGTTGCTGTCGAGGTTATAGAGGACAATATCATGGTTGGTATAGATATTGGCGGCGAACTATCCTGGCACCGCAGAGGCTACAGGATATACGACCACCCGGCAGCGTTGAAGCCAACACTAGCCTATGCAATGCTTCTCCTCTCCGGTGCAGCTGATGGCGATACCGTGATGGACCCCATGTGTGGTGGGGGAACCATAGCTATAGAGGCGGCATACATCTTCGAAGACTCAAGAATCATATGTATGGATAAGAGTAGAAGACATATCGAGGGCGCAGTACTAAATGCTAGGGCAGCAATGGTTGAGAAGAGGATAGAGTTTATCGTCGGCGATGCGACCAAGCTGCGGAGGTATGTATCGTCTGTTGATGTGCTTGTCTCTAACCCGCCCTACGGGATAAGAGCTCGGCAGCCCGAGGGAGGTTAGGGGGCTCTATGCCAGGTTTATAGGGGAGGCTGTGGAGGTTGTGCAGAAGTCCATGACACTGATAACCACCGAGCATGGCTTTGTCGAGAAGCTACTGGGCGAGTACGGCTGGAGGGTAACGCATAAGAGGAGGGTTGCTCACGGAAACCTATACCCCTTCATAATAGTTGCAAGGCCCTAGGGGGCGCGTATAGCATTTAACCCTACCAGGATACACAAACGGCTCTCATGGGGTGGCGTAGCCTATGCCGCAGAAGCCAGCACGCTGCTACACCAAGAGAAGGTCGAAGGCATTCTCAGGGCCTCCATACACTAGAAAGGAGTATATACATGGTGTGCCACCGCCAAAAATACAGAAGTTCGTCATGGGCAATCCGCATGGCGACTATGACTATATAGTAGAAGTCTATGTCACCGAACGCGGTCAGATAAGGCATAACGCGCTGGAGGCGGCACGTGTAGCTGTGCACAAGTATCTCTCAACAACGATTGGCGACCAGAACTACTTCTTCAGGGTCAGGGTGTACCCCCACCATGTGTTGCGCGAGAACAAGATGATGGCGTTCGCTGGTGCTGACCGTCTACAGGAGGGTATGAGGCAGGCCTTTGGCAAGCCTGTTGGCACAGCTGCAAGAGTCTATCCCGGCCAGGCTGTGCTAGAGGTGCGGGTCAAGAAGGAACACTTAGACCATGCAAAGGAGGCACTAAGGCGTGGCGCCTCAAAGCTTCCACTACCATCCCGTATCCGTGTCATACCGTTAAAGGAGGAGGCTAAGGCGGCTGCATAACAGTGAGCAGAAGCTCTGACTGTGTAAGAATAGTTGATGGTTATCTCTTCGATTTTTCCAAACTCATAGAGCATGTCCGGAGGTATGGCTACAAGAGGCTTCTCCTCGAAGCACCTCCTGGCATGTTGCACCTCTCCGAAAAACTCTCCAGCATCATAGCTGAATGTTTAGGGGAGGACATCGAGGTAATCATCCGCCTCGAGCCAGTTTACGGGTCTTGTAGCACATCGTTACAACTCCTCAGTCAAGGATTTGTGGACGCCATAGTACACATAGGCCACGACGAGTACCCCTACCCCCTCTGTATGGGTAGCCGATGCCTCTACACCACACCGCCAAGAGTATTCTATGTTGAGGGTGAGTATGTTGGTGCTGACTTCTCCAGTCTTGCAACGCGGATCGTCGAAACCGTAAAAGCCCCAACGCTAGCCATAGGCTTCCCAGCCCAGCACAAGAGGCTCGGTATACGTGTTGCAGAGCTCCTAGCGAAGTGGGGGGTCAAGGTTAAGGCGGCAGCTAGGATTCTCGGCTGCTACTACCAGCCACTAGTGAGGAGCAATGCGGACGCCTATGTTGTTATTGCCGGTGGCTACTTCCACGCCATAGGTTTAGCACTGGCCCTAGAGGCTTCAAAGCCTGTCTACCGTGCCGATCCATATACCGGGACTGTGGAGAATGTAACGGGTACTGCGAGGCGCTGGCTTGCAAAACGATACTGGGTGATAAGACAAGCGATGAGTGCAGATAGGTTTGGGGTAATAGTAGGCTTGCTTCCCGGCCAGTATAGGCCTGGCGTCGTTGAGGCAGTCACGAAGCTCCTCCGAAGAGCTGGCAAAAGCTATAGGCTGCTATACAGTGAGAGGCTTAGCAGGGAATACCTTGACAATCTCTCGCCAGACGACTACGATGCCTTCATAGTAACGTCTTGTCCCAGGCTTGCAATAGAGGATCTTGGTGACTACTGGAAGCCCGTACTAACGCCGGGAGAAGCGTTTGTAGCTATCACGGGTAGGCTGGAGAGGTACCGTTTCCCCTGGTAGAGGGTGAGGTAGCATTAAGGAGCTACCAAGACTCTCAAGGATAGTGATTACCCTAGAGAGATATGTGCCAGAATTTACGCGGCCTAAACGCGAGCTCGAACAATATAGGACTCCGCCCGAACTAGCAGCTAGAATGGCAATAATGGCTCAGGGTTGTGGAATTGTGGTTGACCTGGGCACTGGAACTGGTATGATAGCTTTTGCCTCTTCACTAATTCTAGGCTCCTATAGCATAGGCATCGATATTGATGAACGACAGCTAGTGGAGACTGTCCACTCTCAGCTCTATGGGGTGCTCCTAGTAGACTTTGTCCAGGCGTATGCGAGGCACCTTCCTCTCCGAAGGGCTAGTTACTGTGTGCTCCAGAATCCACCCTTCGGGGTACATCGTAAGGGGGCTGATGTAGAGTTTCTACGTACAGCATCAATGCTTGGCGCCGAGCTTATAGTTTCGATACACAAGGATGTTGAGGGTGCATTAGGATTCCTTGAGGCTAGGCTTAAAGAGCTAGGTTATAGAATCGTGGTTGTTGAGCATCACGTCTTCCCCATCCGTGCTACCTATTAAACGCATGTCAAGAAGGTGCACCGTGTACCGGTTATTATACTCGCATCAGTAAGAGCAAATGGTGGCTAGGAGGAGGTAAGTTGCCGGGATGACTGCTTTGGCACCAATAGCGGAGCTTAGGGGACGCAGGGTCTTCCCCGGCGAGCCGCTATGCACTATTGAAGAGTTTCTGCCTGGTGACGGTGTCTACGTCGATGATGGCGTTATAAGGGCTGCAAGGTTCGGCCAGGTCGAGATAGACTTTGCTAACCGCCGCATAAGTGTCAAGCCGGTAACCGGTAAGCCTAGGCTACCTAGGAGGAATAGTGTTGTGTACGGTGTAGCTATTGGCGCACCACGCGAGGAACTAATGCTTGTAAAAATATTTGCTGATGAGAGGCTAGTACCCTACAACGGTAGTTTCACCGGCATACTCCACATACTACAGGCTAGTGATTCGCCGCAGCAAAGAAGCATATACGACTATGTAAAGCCAGGTGACATTCTCAGAGCGACAAGCCTATCCCCAGCACCGGTCTACGTACTCTCCATAAAGAGGCCGCAGGATGGTGTCATAATGGCGTTCTGCTCGGTTTGCGGAGCACCCCTACACCGTGTACCAGGGTCAAACAAGCTCGTATGCCTACGTTGCGGCAATGAAGAGCAGAGGAAGGTCTCACCCCTCTACGTGCTAACTGTTAGACGTAAGAGGTAGGAGGGGCCTAGGGGGTGTAGCTTGGCTTGCCAAGGGTTATAAAGAGGAAGCTTTACACGATAAACCTGCCGCCGGGAATCCCCCTGGAGAAGATCTACGAGAAAGTCTCGTCAGCTTTCAAGGCAGGCTATGCAGAAATCAGTATCCAAGGAAACAAGCTATTCCTTGAAGTGGTCGGTACCGAGTACGAGATCAAGGACACATGGTATCGTGTACGTCAAGCAGTCTCCGAGCTTTGGGAGCTATATCGACTCTCAAAGGGCATGGAGGCCAGCATAGAGGCCCTTGTGAGAGAAGTTGGTCGCACATTTCCGCCAGAGTCACTAGTATATGCGTTAAGGCTACGCGGCTACAAGGCTGAACTCAGCGACGACAAGTCAAGAATAACAACTAATGCGCCGCTAGATGTTGTTGTAGAAGTTGCTAGAACCATAGCGGAGGTCATTGACGAGCTTAGGTTTAGGGTTAAAGGTACGGCAGCTAAGAGGATGATAGCAGCACTAGCAGCAGGCCTGCAAGAACCCGCTGAAAAGGTTATAGAGTATGGGCTTCGCAGCCGTGTACTCGAAGAAACAGAGGAGGGTATCGAACTCCGGGAGGAATGGCGCCGCGGGCTACGTAAGATAGCGGTACTTCTTAAGGGGGCTGAGGCTCCACTAGACCAGCTAGGTGAGTAGCAGGCCATGCCGCAGGCTGGCAGGGTTAAGCTACTAAAACGAGAAGCCAACACTATAGAGGTTGAGCTGGAGGGTGAGGACCAAACAATAGCCAACCTAATAGCAAAGTATGCAATACGCAAGCCCGGCGTAGTCTACGCCTCCTACATAATATCGCACCCCCTAGTTTCAAACCCTGTGATCGTGCTAAGTACGGATGGGAGCCGCGATCCGCTAGATGTACTGGAGGAGGTTCTCAAGGACATAATAACTGATGCAAAGAAGTTCATCGAAGAGTTTGACCGGGCCCTTGAAAGCGGTGAAAAGTGTGAAGTTAAAGCCTGAATCGAGACTTCTACTTTTCCACAGCTGTGGGGATATTGGCCACATAGCTTTAGTGTTTAGAGGCTCCACGCGTGTTGAAGCATTATTCTTCTCGGAGAGGCTTGACGAGTTACTGCGAGCTATTAGATCTTCAACATTCATATATGAGGTTAGAATTGTATGGCCGCAAGAGCTTGCTCAAGCTCTAGGCTTGAGATCTGTTGAGAAACTCGAAGACTACCTTGGGCGCTGCATGGATTGTTTCTACGTGTTTGTAAACGATTTATGTAGGGGTGTGAGCCTATTACTAGCACACGCTAGCGAACAAAACTCATAAGCTTAGCTCAAAAGTGCCCAGTTTCTCCGGCTAGCTACAGACCGGTCAAAACAGCGTAGCGGGGTGTAGTGTGCCGTGAAGTTCTGCCCGCGCTGTGGTTCGCTAATGACGCTGAGGAGGACTAACGACCGTACCGTCTGGGTTTGTCCGAGCTGCGGCTATACTGAAGAGCTTAGCCAGGCTAGTGAGGCGCAGCTTGCGGTACTGCGCAAGGAGATAAAGCATAGTGAGAAGGAGAGGATAGTAGTTGTAGACCCCAATGTAAACTGGAAGGCAATGCCTAAGACAAAGGCGGTATGCCCACGGTGTGGCTACCACGAGGCGTATGTCTGGGTTGTGCAGACCCGTCGTGCTGACGAGCCACCCACAAGGTTCTTCAAATGCGTAAGCTGCGGCTACGTGTGGAGGGAGTATGACTAGCAGCAACGTGTGCATACACTACGAATTCTTCTATAGGCTCTTACGCAAGCTATACGAGGATGTTTTCGAGGCCTACAACCGTACACCACCAGTGATATCCTCTAGGCCCCACATAGAGCGAGCACTACGGTTGGCCGAAGCAGGCCTAGCCCAAGCCTACGCGCTGGTTAGAGAGTGCAAGAGAGCCCGTGTGGAGGGTGAGGTGGGGCCAGGCTCTAATCGGCCTCTCAAACAAGTACATAACGTAGCGGGTGTAGAAGAAAGGTAGGGGAGGTAGATAGGGATTGAAGCTTGTATTCTTTGATGCGAGGATTTGGAGGTACATAGTGTCAGCTATATCGAAGGTTATAGAGGAGGGGGTATTCGTTGTAGATCCCGAGGAGGGTTTCCTCTTCCGTGCAATGGACCCATCACATGTCATAATGTTGAATATGAGATTTCCACGAGACTCCTTCGAGGTATTCGAGGTAGACTCTAAGGTTGAGCTGGGAGTAAACTTTGAGGATGTAGCTAAGGTTCTACGTAGAGCCTCGAAGGAGGACAAGCTTGAGATAACTTCTGATGGCAATACGGTCTCGTTCGCGTTCATAGGTAAGGGGTATAGGAAGTTTACATTGCCGCTCCTCGATATTACTGCTGAGGAGCTTCCCGAGCCACAGCTAGAGTTCAAGGCGATAGTGAAAGTTATGAGTGACGTGTATCGCGATGCGATAAAGGATGTTGAGCTTATAGGCGATGTTATAAGGTTCATAGCATCCCAGGACGAGTTTAAGGTAGTCTCTTCAAGTGATATTGGTGAGGCTGAAATAATCTATACGCGGGAGAGCGGTAGCATCATAGAGATGGAGGTTGAGGATACGCAGCAGGCCAGCTATACGCTCGAATACTTCAGCGATCTATCCGGTGCTGCTAGGGTTGCAGACACTATAACGATAAAGTTTAGCAGCGACATGCCCGCTCTCATAGAGCATGAACTCCAGCAAGGGGCAAAATTCAGCTTCCTCATAGCACCGAGGGTAGACTAGCGCATGCCGCGAAGCCAGGATCCCGTAATGAGGACACGCAGGTTCCTAGAACACCTAACCCGCAAGTACTATGAGAGGGCGCGTGTCAAACTACCCGGAGACTTTAGCCTACGCGAGTTTGCTCTCCAGACCTGGACAGGTAAGAGCTATCTACGGCACCTCTCATTCGCGAGTACAGAGGCTGTACATAGGCTACTAGTCGAGAAAGCGCCACGGCACTTCTACTATTCCTCAGCACGCTACGACCAGCCTGGCGCAGACGACATGGATGCTAAGGGGTGGCGCTCGGCTGACCTAACATTTGATATTGACGCAGATCATTTGCCGGAATGTAGTGGCAGCATAGTAGAGGTTGACGGTGGTATTGAGGGGAAGACTAGCTTTATAGAAGAGGCATTATGCATGAGGGCTGCTGCTCTCAGAGCACAAATATTGTACGACATACTTGTCTACGAGTTGGGCTTTGACAAGTCCCGCATAGCTATAGAGTTTTCGGGGCATAGAGGGTTCCACGTAACAGTATACCTTGACGACTTCGATGATTATGCAAAGGCGGGATCAGATGTTAGGCGTGAAATAGTAAACTATGTTAAGGCTCTCGGTCTCCGTGCCGACGTACTTGAGCCATGGACAATGCTGCAGGTGAGGAGGGGGAAGCCTATACCCATACCGCCAAACGTTCAGCTTGCGGGTGCGAGGGGTAGGGTTGCAAGGATTATACGACGCCTAGCACTCCGCGACGGCGCTATAGATATTGTAAAGGCTGTGGAGGGTCCCTCTACAACTTATAGTGAGGAACTTAGAGAATACGAGGATAAGGCTCGCCAGCTCATAGGTGTCGAGATTGACGAGCAAGTTTCCGTTGATGTTAAGCGGCTTATACGTGTACCCTACAGCATAAACGGCAAGACGGGTCTCCTAGTAAAACCAGTTACTGTTGATGAGCTAGACGAGTTCGTAGTAGATGAGACGCTTTCACCCTTTGCACGCGAGCCCCCAGTGAGGATACGTGTTGTTACGAGTCTCCCTAGCTCGGTGACCATATTGGGTAATAGACTGAAGCTACGCGAGGGTGATAGCCCCCGCCTTCCTGCCCCAGTAGCTGTATACTTAATGGCTAAGGGTGTGGCAGTCCTAGCCCAGTAGGCTGGCAGAGGGAGGTGAATAGTACGATGGCGGAGGAGTACATGCTACAGCGTGCTGTGAGGCTCCTAGGAGATCTAATTGATAGACGTGATGGAAAACTTGCCTCAGCCATAGTAGAAGCGTTGCATGAAGGTATATCTTCAACACTTCTTGATAGGAGAGCTATCAGCCTGCCGAGCATAGTCGAGAACTACATGAATATCGTCAGCGCGGTAGCCGATACAGCTGCAGCTGCTCTCAAGCTTCTAGGATTTAGTAGTGAGAAAGCAAATGCATACCGAGGTTTGGCCTCTGCACTGTACTTTGGTTCAACAAACTGTGCACCGGTAATTTTTGAGGCTTCAGTAGAGCTTGAGGGCAGGCTTTACCGTCGCGGTGACTACACGTGCCTAGAAACAATAAAGGCCCTTGGACTGGTTGAGCTGGGGTTTGCCCGCCTAGTAGAGACAGGGCTGAAGGAGGCTCGGGAGCAATAGTAGGGTTTTAAGGCGGGTTTTGCCTAGGGTGTGATGGGCACGCTAGGGGAGTCTACGAGGCGGCTAGGCCATGAAGGTGCCAAAGGTCATTATAACGTATTGTCCCCGATGCCGTACACATACACAGCACAGTGTTACGGTATATAAGCATGGCAAGAGACGTAGCCTAGCTGAGGGCGAGAGGAGGTATAGGAGAAAGCAAGAGGGTTATGGTAGCAAGAGGAAGCCGGAGCAGAAGCGCTTCGCGAAAGTTACAAAGAAGATAGTATTAAAGCTTAAGTGTCAGAAGTGTGGTTACATACTACACCGCCGGGGTATTAGGCTCAAGAAGGTAGAGCTGGTGGAGGTGAGGCACTAGCATGGTCAGTAAGTTCAAGATACTAGTACCACAGCCGCGTAGCAGGTTCCTCCTAGTGAGATGCCCGGTTTGCGGTAATGAGCAAGTGATATTCAGCCATGCAACATTCCCAGCGAGATGCCTTGTGTGTGGAGCACAGCTAGTAGAACCAACAGGAGGTAAGGCTAAGATACTTGGCCAGGTGGTACGTGTCCTAGGCTAAGTACTACCGCCTCCTCTAGTCTGGGTTTTAGTCTCAGCTACGGATACGCATCCAATATTTTAGGGCTCCCAGCTCTCTATCCAGCTTTCTCGGTGAAACAGGGTGCCGATTCAGAGGAAGGAGCTGCCAGACGTGGGAGAACTCGTGGTTGCGACTGTAAAGGAGGTATACGACTACGGTGCATACCTTACACTCGACGAATACGGTGGTCTCGAGGCATACCTGCCATGGAGCGAGGTTGCTTCCCGTTGGGTTCGCAGCATACACGATGTTGTTAAGCCTGGTCAGAAGATAGTTGTCAAGGTTATAAGGGTTAACAAGAGGAAAAAGCAGGTTGACGTCTCGCTAAAACGTGTAACCGATAGCGAACGCCGCAGGAAGATGATGGAATGGAAAAGAGCTCAGAAAGCTGAGAGGATACTAGAGCTGGTCGCGCAAAAGCTCGGTAAGAGCCTCGAGGAGGCCTATGAGGCTGTGGGGAAGAAGCTTGAGGACTACTATGGAGAACTCATGGCAGCCTTTGAGGAGGTTGTCATTCGCGGCGAGCAAGCGTTGCGCGAGGCAGGAGTCCCAGAGGAGTGGGTTCAACCGCTACTTGAGGAAATTAAGAGGCATGTGGAGGTTAAGCGTGTAAAGATAGCTGGCGTTCTCACTGTTAGAAGTCTGGCTGGCGATGGTATTGAGAGAGTTAAAAAGGTGTTGCTAACAGTGAAAGATGCTATTGAGAACTCGTCTCCCGACATAAAGGTTAAACTATACACTGTAGGAGCACCAAGGTATAGGCTTGAGTTGGAAGCATACGACTATAAGACGCTTGAGAAGGCGTTAGCTAAGGCTCTTGAGGAGGGTGAGGAGACTGCTAAGAGCTTGGGTGTAGAGTTTAGCTTTACGAGGGAGAAGCAGTAAGCCCGGGTGAACCCCGTGCAGTGGCTCATGAGGAAGTGTACAGTCTGTGGCAGGTACACGCTGCAACGTGACCGCTGCCCAGTCTGTGGGGGCCCCGTAGCTGTACCGCATCCGCCACGCTTCTCCCCCGAGGACAAGTATGTAGTATATCGCTATAGGATGAAGATGCTTGCGGGACTAATACCGCGCAGCGAGAGTCAAGCCTAGCAACAATAGCTGCTCGATTCCTACCATGGCACAGGTTTCAGTCTCAGCCTATTAGCGGCCATGTTTGTTAACCTGTGGAGCGCAATTACTATTGGTGTGAATGTGAGTGCTACAGCTGGGTGCACTACGTATCCTGCAGCGTAGAGTGCTAGTAGAGCACCACTATAGAAGTCCAGCTGGTCGAGTAGCGGTGCTGGAGCACCCCTCTCCAGGCCAAGCCTCCTCTTAATAAAGGCTCCCAGCATGTCCCCGAGCATGGCGCCTATGCTTGCAAATACACCTGCAGCGTAGAGTTTGGGGTTGCAGGTAGCACTGGCAGCTAGTAGGGCTATAACTGAGCCGTAGAGAATTCCGGTTGCCAGTCCCTCCCAAGTTTTTCCCGGGCCTAGAACCGGCCTTCCATCCAGGAAGCGTTTGCCACCGTCAATTGGTGTTCCATGGTATTTTAGCAGGACGGGTGCACCATTAGCTGCTAGTGCGGGAATGATAGCAAGTATGGACTCTAGAGGGGTTAACAATTGAGCCATACAAGTCCCCGCTCCGTAATTCTGTAGCTGAACTCCCATCCGCGGTTATGCTCTGGCTCCTCGATGATAAGCCTATATCTCTGCCCAACGCGTTCAAGTCGAGCTATAGCTCTAAGCCACAGGCTTAGAGGCTTTATTCCAGAAGGCTTCTCGCCTTCTCCTGGCTTCCAGGATAGCTGTGCGGTATACAGTATTGGAACCATGTATTCTTCGTACACGCGGTATAGAAGTGCTGAAACCAGAGATAAGGTTCTCAAGGCCTCTTCGGAGCCTTCACGTGCTATACTGCTTACAGAGTCAAGAACAACGATATTATAGAGTGGCAGCTGGCGTAGATTAACAATATGTAGTAGGTCAAGGTAGTCAAAGACCTGGAGCACCACTAGCTGGTCAGCACTAAGTTTCAGCTTTGCTGCCCTCTCGAGAAACTGTACACCTTCAGTAGTTATGTACAGGCATTTTCCGCTTCTACACTGGTGCGCTGTAAGCTCGAGAGCTAGGAGGGTCTTTCCGCTCCCTGCAGGCCCATATACCAGTAGTGTTGTAGGCCACTCTATGGCCCTCAGCAGCCTTCTGCATATAGCCACATAAGCCTCCCAGGAGAACCAGCACCAGGGGGTTGTCCGGGATTAAAACAGTAGGGACTACCAGCAGGATAATAGTGTGGGCGTCTAGCCCGGAGATAGTGAGGCTAGTGGCTCGCATAGCTAAGCTCCTGCAGATAGAGTATGTTATCCCGAATGCTCCACCAAGCTGTGGAGGACGTGACATAATCATTGTGGAGCGTGGCAGCATTCGTCTAGGGATGTGGGAGCATGGTTCGAGATGCCGTGTTCTCTACGTAGACCCGACGGATGCTAAGGAGAACACTATAGGCACAGCCTTAAGCATCGTTAAGGCTTTGTGGAGAGTGCGCGAGGCCAGCATAGGTATTGACGTTGGTGCAACGCGCATCGCCTATGCGGTGTTGGCTGCGGGATCGGTGCTTCTAGCGGGGGTCGAGGCGAATAAGGGGAACCTACTAGCAAACATATGCAGCGCCCTGAGGACACATAGGGAGCTTGTCGCAGGTATAGGTGCATCGCCGGCAGTCTACGAGGAGGCTCTAAGTATACGTGGTAAGTTGCTCAAGTGTAGCGAAAGGGTATACCTGGTAGACGAGTACGAGTCAAATATTTTTAGAGCCTATGGGCTCAAGGGTGCAAGTGATGCAGTTAACGATGACGTGTTGGCAGCTATACAGATAGCTTTACGCGTCTATACGAAGATGCACAGAGTACTGGAGAACACATGGCTGGTAGAGGGTGAACAATATGAGGATGAGGCTCTACATGGAGCCAGGCAGGATAGTAAGAATCGTGGGTCCAGCGAGAGCACGCGTAGCATCGGGACAAGTCATGGTTCTAGGCGCAATATTCGGTGCCGGCGCCGAATTCAGCATACACAGCTACCGTAGCTATGGCGTTAAAGCACTAGACGATAGCATTGTTGAAGTAGAGCTTGGTGCCGGCGCAGCCGTCGAGAGCCCTCAACCAGGCGAGGAAGTTCTCGACGCGTGGGTCTCGGCTGTAGATAGCACACTGAGACGTGGTTGTAAAAGAGTAATGGTCCTGGGTCCTACAGATGCTGGCAAGTCTAGCCTTACTGCACTAGTGGTAAACCGGGCACTACTTTACGGATTTAGGGTAGGAGTAGTAGATGCTGATGTCGGACAAGCGGATGTAGGCCCACCAGCGTCTGTCTCAGCGGCTCTAGTGGATAAGCCTATACTCTGGCTCCGGGAACTCAGAGCAGACCACATAAGGTTCATAGGCAACATAACGCCACAGCGTAGCGAGCGCCGGATAGTAGCAGCAGTCGTGGAGCTAGTACACCGGCTCCTCAGCCGTGGCGCAGAGGTAATAGCAATAGATACCGATGGCTGGGTTCAAGGGCTAAACTCGATAGAGTACAAGGCTGAGATTGCGCGCTACACGGGGGTATCAGCAGTATTCGTTATAGGAGACCAGAAGCTCTATGCGATGGTTAGACATGTATTCGCGGGTATCCCATGTGGCGTTACGCTATTACCAATGCCGAGTGTTAGGCGTGAGAGAGATAGAGTAGAGAGGAGGAGCCTACGTAGAGAAGCTTATCGTAGATATCTTGAGCCCCTCTACGAGAGAATGATATACATAGATTCAGTCTCAATAATGGGCTCTTGTTTCTTTAGCGGAGAAAGGTTGCCACCTCAGCAGGCGGCAAGGCTGGCTCAGATTCTCCAGGTGCCGGTTATAGCTGCTAGTGAGACCTACGACACGGTATACGTTGTCACCAACGGTCAACCGAACCCGCAGAATCTTGAGAAAGCATCGCAGACTTTGCAAAAGCAAGTCTACATACTAGACATAAACCTCGCAGTAAATGCTCTAGCCTCCCTGGTTGGCAGTGATGGCGAGGAAAAAGGGTTGGCAATAGTGAAGGAGATAGACTTTGCCAGCGGAGTTATAAGGGTGCTAACACCCTATCGGGGCGAGGTTAAGGGATTAATCCTGGGCAACATTAGGCTAAGTGAGGAGCTAGAAGAAACTGGGAGGCCACTGAGATGCGTAATCTAGATGGTGCGCTTGCCCCGGTACTAGAGCATCTGGTCAAGAAGGGTGCATCAATAGTCTGGGCAGAAGGTAGGCTCAGCAGAGTCTACGAAGCTGCAAGGTTTGCTGCACAGCTTGATGGACGTGCAGTAGCTGTCTACAATATTAAGGAGCTACCCTATGTTTTCGCTTCAAACATAGTATATAGTCGCAAGATACTATACATGCTCCTCGAAGCCGATAGTGATATGTCAGCTTACGAGAAAATATTATCGCTAAAACCAGAGAGCCTTGCTAGAGGCGAGTTTAGCGATTACTTTGAGGAAGCAGGCTCGGGGCTGGATCTGCTGCCAGCACTGAGATTCTATGAAGGTGATGGAGGACTATATGTGACATCATCGATATTCATAGCGTGTAATGGTAAAGCTTGTAATGCGTCGATACATCGTATAATGGTTAGCGACGACTATAGTTATGCAGCTGTTAGGGTTGTCCCACGCCACCTCTACCGGATACTAATGGAGCGTGGTGGCTCGACACCTGTAGCAGTCGTTGTGGGTGTGGATCCCAGGATAATGCTTGCAGCTGCACTCAGCCCTCCATTTGGAGTCTTCGAGCTAGAGCTTGCTGCAGCACTAACTGGAGGGCTTAGGGTTTGCGAGACCCCCAGGTACAGGCTGCCAGTTCCTTGTGGGGCATCCATGGTTATAGAGGCTGTACTTGGGCCAGAGCGGCGCTCCGAAGGACCCTTTGTAGACCTGCTAGGACTCTACGATAACGTACGCAGCGAGCCGGAGCTGAAAGTAGAGTCTATCTACGTAAACAAGGTATACGAGCCCGTGCTACACGCTATACTGCCGGGAGGTACGGAGCACAAGCTATTCATGGGTTTCCCTCGCGAAGCCTCGATATACGATGCTGTACGCCGTGTTGTGCCGCGTGTGGTAAAGGTTAGGCTTACACCTGGTTCGGGTATGTGGTTACATGCTGTCATTTCGATAGAAAAACAGCATGATGGAGATGGCAAGAATGCTGGGCTTGCAGCGCTAGCAGGCCATCCAAGCCTAAAGCACGTAGTGGTGGTTGACGCGGACATAGACCCTGATGACCCCCAACAAGTGGAGTGGGCTATAGCTACGAGGCTCCAGGCGGACCGTGGCATAGTCATAGTCTCCCATGCGAGGGGGTCAACACTCGACCCAAGTGCTGTCGACGGGCTAACAGCCAAGCTCATCGTGGATGCTACTGTACCCATTGGGGAGAGGAGCAGGTACACTAGGCCCATAATACCGGGATCATAGTCGCGCAGTGAGGGTTGAGCGATAGCAAGGGTGTAAGCGGCTATGTATCTTACACGTGAGGAGGAACGTATGCTTAGTGGCGAGTACGGCGAGGCTGTGCGTAAGGCGCTAACGGTTATTGTCCGTGTTGGAGAGGCTCTGGGCGCTGAAAGACTCGTGGAAATAACCCATGCGCATGTCAGCGGCATATCATACTTCAACATAGGTGATGTAGGGCTAGAATTCATAGAAGAGCTTGCCAGGATGGGTGGCAGGGTAAGGGTTCATGCCACATTCAACCCTACCGGCATACCATTATCCGAGGAGGGATTATGGGAAGACAATGCTATCCTGGTTGGGGCTGCAGAGGCGGAGAAGCAGCTCCGAATAATACGTGCGCTAACCCGTATGGGGTTCAAGTTCACTGCGACTTGTATACCCTACAAGCTGCGACGCCCCAGGCCCGGTGAGCACCTGGCGTGGGGAGAGTCTAGCGCGGTAGCCGTTGCAAATACACTCTACGGGGCGAGGACTAACAGGGAGGGAGGCCCGGTAGCCCTAGCGGCAGCGCTAACCGGTCGCATCTACTACTGGGGCCTTCACCTAGACGAGAATCGGAAGCCAACCATGCTGATCCGTGTGAAGAACATTGTGCTCGACGAGCTTGCAGCAGGACTTCTGGGGCATCTAGTGGGCCGAAGCTACCAGGACCAGCTACCATACATAGACGCGGAGCTTGAGGGTACCCGTGCGGTGATATCAATGTGTGGTGCAGCTGCAGCCTCTGGAAACACGGCAATGTGTATTGTACGCAATTACTCGCCTGAAGATCGTGGAGCACCCGAGAAGGTTGAAACTGTTGAGGTTACAGCGAGGGATTTGAAGGCCGAGCGTGAGCTTGTCGAGACAGCAAGCCTCGAGGAGGCAGATGTATTCTTCACCGGATGCCCTCATCACGACTGGAGCATAGTCCATACTGTCCTTACACTTCTAGAGAGCAGTGGAGTAAGAAGACTCAGGAAGCCCATGTGGATAGCTCTTCCAGGCAAGTTACCCAATTGGGGTAAAAACGCTTGCAGCCAAGCTACGCGGCAAGAATGTGCATCTGCTACCAGGTACATGTATTGTTGTGTCAAGGCTTAGAGGTGTGGTAGATGTTGTAGCAACAGACTCTGTTAAGACAGCATTCTATCTGCCGAAGAGACATGGAGTCAGGGTGGCCCTATCAACGCTCAAGGAGTTCATAAAGCTCTACGGAGACTAGCCCCAGGGGGCTGGGACTTGCAGGGTATACGGCTGCTCCTCCGAGGCCTCGTAGAGGGTAGAGCTTGTGCCCCTCTCCTCATAGTTGATAGGAGTATATCGTTTTACGGCGAGGTAGACCCCGATACAGGGGTATTGAAGGGTGTCGGTAGTATAGCTGGCAAAATACTGGTCTTCCGGGGCTCAAGGGGAAGTACAGTAGGTCCATACATCATGTATGCCCTCCGGCGGAAGGGGCTAGCACCGGCAGGCCTCATTGTACCCAAGGCTGAGCCCATGCTGGTAGCTGGCGCCGTACTCGCAGAAATCCCGCTAGCTGAAGGCATAACCGAGGAGGACATGTCAAGACTTCAAGCTGGTACGAAGGCGATGTTAGAGGTTAAACCACCCCAAGCTATTCTCTCCGCTCCCGCCCAGTGCTAGTCTGCCTCCTACTCTCACCGTTGGTGCTGCTTCTAGTCTCACGAACCAGCGCAAGTATACGTTCAACCCTTTCAAGCACATCGAGTAGGTCCTTTAGCCTCTCCAGAGACTCTGCTGTAAGCCCTTCACGGGACAATGTCTCGCCTATACTGCGTGCAACCACCTTCTCGAGTTCCTCGAGTACACCTTGAACCTCGACACGTGCAGCCTCGCTCTCATCACGGACAATGTACACCCTGCCATGGATGGGGCATACGATCTCGCCACTCCTAAGCCTAAACAGTGGAAGCCCGCAGATGGGGCAGGTTTCAGCGAGCATGGTAGCGCCGGCACGCAGCAGGTCAGCCATCTTCTTCATAACCTTCGGGTCGCGCGGAACACTAGTCGTCATAGCTCCCTAAACCCCTACTAAACCGTTAGGGAGAAGTGTAAGCTAATAAGCTAGACAGCCACAGCTAAACTCAGCGGCTACACCACCCCGAGAGTGCAGCACCCAAATACTCAGAGCTTGCATAGTGGGGTGATGTCCCGTGGCCGCACCAGCCTATGACAACGAGGCAAAGATAAGACAAGCAATAATGATACTCATGAGGATAATCAATGATACCGCTGTACCGAGAAACATACGGCGTGCAGCAACAGAGGCCATAAAACAGCTTAGAGACGAGAGCTTAAGCCCGGGCGTAAGAGCTGCCAACGCGATAAGCATCCTAGACGAGATAAGCCAGGATCCAAACATGCCAGTCTATGCCAGGACACTCATATGGAACGTAATAACCCTACTCGAAACAGTAAGGGACTAACATCCAGAAAGCGTCAAAAACAACAAGGGCTAGATAGCAACCTCGATAACTAGGGCTCGTGGATCATAGCGTGGCGGAGAAGGCTTTTTAGGAACACGTATACCCTCGCTCTCCAATAGCTTCTCAATAGCCTCACGTATGACCTCGCTCCTAGTTAGACGCCTGGACTTAGCATACCTATCGAGTAACGCTAGTAGCTCCTCCTCGATCTTAAATGTGACAATACGCTGCATACGTGACACCCACTTATCCAGTGTTACCGTAACATGTGATATGAGGATGTATGTAACTTGAGCCTAGGGAGAGGGGGAGACAACACCGAAACTAAGAAGGAGGCGGTACTCCCTCCAGCAACCTCCACCTATACAAGATACATGCCGGTACTACCAAATTAAGCATATGTGCAATAATACTGTCCTAGGCAGCTGAGCATGTCCAGCTGGGCAACTGTTGAGGCTGGGAAGCCGTACAGTGATTTGCCGTAACTAGTTGAGGAGAGGAGGGTGGTGCGGGGGGTGGGATTTGAACCCACGCAGGCCTACGCCAGCGGGTCCTGAGCCCGCCCCCTTTGACCTGGCTCGGGCACCCCCGCAGCCTGGGCTCCCGTAGGAAAATGGTGTTGTGGTCTGGGTGGGTTCTAATAGCTTTACTGTGATTGGCTAGCCTGCTAGTTTCCTCGCTATTTCGAGGGCCTTTTCCTTCAGCTTGGTTGTCACTATGCCTTGTTCATGGTACTTATCTAGCTCTTCCGCATCTACTATTTTTGGTTTCTTGCCGGGCTTCTTGACTATGTCGATTTCAAGGTCTAGGTATACTATTGCATCCTCGGCTATTTCTGGTGGTGTGTTTATGTTTATGTATGTGCCTTTGACTGTGCCATCGGGAGCATAGTATGTGTGTTTTACTATCCACTCGTCCGTCCTAACCTCCGTTACTATCCTGTCTCCAGGCTCCTTTTCAACACCTAGGCCGTCATAGACTCCTCGACTCTTTACAGTCCTCTCGAGCACAATTACGAGGCTTTTGTCTTCAACATATACCGACTTTATCTCTGCCTTTCCAAGCTCTATGTATTCGCCGCTGGGCTTAACATGTAGGATTCTAATTCTGCGCCTGGACGCTAGGTCTTCGGCTACGAGTTCTAACAGTGCACGGACGAGCTTTTCTGAGTCTACGCCGAGGGCCTTCACCTTCTCGGCGTAGTCTATGACTTTTGAGAGGCTTGGCTGCAAGCTCTTTACAGTATGGTGGTAGGGAATCGTTGCGACAACACTATCCCTTATCTCGTCCAGCTTCTGTTTGTCTGCAGAGCTGAGATGCACTAGTACCACGGCTTCTCCTTCGCTATACACTCCGGGCGGGCCCTCTTCAGCCCTCTTCCTAGCCTCGGCTAGCGCCTCACGTAGCTGCCTAAGGTGTTTTTCTAACTCCTCCCTCTCGGCATGCTGGCTACTACTACGCCAGTGTACAGCGTAGCCTTGCTCGGTAAAGCTCGTAGCTATTGCTGCTAGTAGTGCTCGCTTCTCCGGGCTCCTAACATGCTCGCTTATCGTTACCCTAGGCTCGCTGGACTCGATCAGTATTGCGTAGTCTCCTATCACCCTTGCTCCCGGCACTATCCTCGGGGTTTCTCTCGGCTTTACGCCGGGTCTAACAACGCCGCCAACAACTTCGCGGTCCTCAATACACTCGCTCCTATCTACGAGAAGTTCTGCCTCAACATCACCGACGCGTGCTATGCAGCGATTGTCGCGGAGGCCAATAACCCTGGCCTTGACCGTGGAGTGTAGGGGGAGGCTGCTCCGCCAATAGAATGAGTATGGGAGTGTATCCCTTAGCTTCTCGAGTATAATATTTACAGCCCATTCATATCCCACTATGAGCAGTTCTGATGGGTTGTTGTCGCTATCCTTTATCGTAACATCAGCTGGCAGTGTCAGCATTGGCAGGCTAAACCTATCAGCTATGATTCTCGATGGTTGGACTACTTGAAAACCCATATCGATTACCAGTTTTGTCAGGGCTGTCGCGTAGATACCCCTAACCCTTACCCTAGGTATCCTCCTGGCTGGCGTTGCCAAGGCTTGTTCTCCCTAGGGTGTTCCGGGGAGGGCTGCTAGAATACCGAGCGTAGATAGCCGCCATCGATTGGTATGGAGGCACCGTTAATGTAGGAGGCGTAGGGGCTTATGAGGAATGCTATGAGATAGCCGACCTCTCGAGGCTCGCCGATTCTGCCGAGAGGTATGGTGCTCGCCATCTCCTGGTATATCTGCTCGACAGGTACACCTCTCTCCTTTGCTCTCTTCTCAGCTATCTGCCTAATTCGGTCGGTGAGAATGTAGCCCGGCATTACCGCGTTAACCCTGATACCGTACTTTCCAAGCTCTCTTGCGAGAGTTCTCACGAGTCCATGGACAGCAATACGCATAGTGTTTGAGAGTGCAAGGTCCTCCAGGGGCTCCCTCGTGGCAACACTGGTCAAGTAGACCATCGATGGGTTTTTGCTCTCCTTGAGGTAGGGTAGAGAGTAGTAGGCTATCCAGACAGCGCTTAGGGCAAGTAGCCTAGCAGCAAGCTCCCAATCCTCTAGACCTAGCTGTTCAAACTTCCCGGGCCGTGGCGGCCCAGCAATGTACACAACAGCATCTAGGCCACCCATCAGCCTTGCAGCCTCCTTTACAAGCCTCTCAACGTCCTCTCTGACCGAGAGATCGGCGGCAATACCGTAAACCCTACCCTTACCACGGAGCGCCTCAAGAGCCTTCTCCACGCTCTCCCTGGTGCGGCCATTAATTACAACGTGAGCTCCTTCCTCGAGGAGGACCTCGGCGACGCCGCGGCCTATGCCACGGGTAGAAGCTGTTACGAGCACCTTCATACCTGTAATGTTGAAGGGCATAGTCCCCCCTCTCCAGGGCAAGGAGGCTTGGAGAGCCAGGTGTAAAGAGTTACTCTGACAAGTTAATCTGTAGCGGGGAATGGAGCTGAAGCATGGGATGGTCGAGGATATGGGTAAAAATGTGGGGTTACAGTGTTTTGGCTGCCTTAGCGCCTTCGTGTAGGGCTCTAATGTTTATCTCGGCTGCTCGTGGAAATGCTCGTCTTATAGCTTTCTCAATGTCGTCGAAGCCTATGGTGCCCTGGAAGACCCCTGCTTCTAGGGCTGCACCGAGGAGAGCCATGTTGGCTACTCTTACATCTCCAAGCTTCAGCGCTATCTCGGTTGCAGGTACCACTATGAGTTTACGGCTTCTCTCACGAAGCTCGTCTAGGATTTCGTCTCTCGTTGGAACCTCTACTTTGGGGAGCGGTGGCGGTATCATATAGTCGTTGACTACTGCCACGCCATTCCTGGAGAGGTAGGGTAGGTAGCGGATAGCTTCTATGAGTTCCATGCTTAGCAGTACATCTCCAGCACCCTCCGGTATGAGGGGTGCGTCAGCTTCGCCTAGGCGTACGTGTACTATTACTGTGCCACCTCTCTGGCTAAGGCCGTGAGTTTCAGAGACTAGTGCTGGTAGGCCCCTGCTTAGAGCTGCGTTAGCTATTATCGTAGATAGAGTTAGCAGACCCTGGCCTCCAACCCCTACAATAACGATGTTCAGTGTCTTTGGGGCTTGATTCATGATTCATCCACCCCATGGTTTTTTATGCGGGCTTGGCTGTGCGCATTATCTTGAGCCACTCCTCGCTCGGTGGTTGGCTCGGTTTAAACGCGCCAAACGGGCATACTTGTGCACATACACCGCAGCCTGTACAGAGTGCTGGGTCAACCATGGCTTTGCCGTCTGGCCTCCTCCGAATCGCTGGGCAGTTGAATGCTGTGTAGCAGATGCCGCATGCAGTACACTTCTCCTCGTCGACATAGTAGACTGGTGGCTTTACCTTGGCTCTACGTGCAACGCTTAGGGCTAGCAGGATACAAGCACCCCTTGACACTACTACTGCAGGCTTCCTCTTCTCAATCACGTATTTTAGCGCCTCAACAAGCTTCTGTTCTGCATCGCGTATATTGAATGCGTCTGCTACGAGGATTTTTTCGACACCAACACCACGGGCCACCTCTTCTATAGGTATCTCTGTGGCTGGTGTTCCGAGAGCGCTAATGCCTACGCCTGGATGTGGCTGGTGCCCGGTCATAGCGGTGGTTCTGTTGTCGAGGACTACAACTAGCATTGGGGCATTGTTGTATACTGCGTTAATGAGTGGTGGTATACCTGCATGGTAGAATGTCGAGTCGCCTATAATCGCTATTAGTACAGAATTGGGATCTTTTAGCACGTGGACCATGCCATTAGCAGCACCTATACTCGCACCCATACAGATTATGGTGTCCTGCATCTCGAATGGCGGTAGTACACCAAGGCTGTAGCAGCCTATGTCGCCACTATAGACCGGTTTTATCCTCAGCTTGTTCACAGCCCTGCGGAGAGCGTAGAAGAGGCTGCGGTGTGGGCAGCCGGGGCATAGTACCGGTGGGCGTGGCGGTATCTTCGTTCTGGGAGGTTCGGGTTTCTCGACAGCCCACGCGGGTGGCTCCCTATCTGTCACCTTTGCGAGGGCGTCGGCGACCATGTCTAGTGTTAGCTCGCCATACCTTCTTAACAGTGTGTCTTTACCGTGTTTGCCGAGGATTCTCGCCTTTGCACCTCTCTCTTGCGCAGTGGTCTTTAGCTGGATCTCTACAACGGGATCGCCCTCTTCTACCACTATAATGGTCTCATGTTCCAGTATCTTGTCTGCTATGGGCTCTGGAAGCGGTACAGTAGTTGCGAGCTTGAAGAGGGTTACCTCGCTCTCTAGGCCGAGCAGCTTTACTGCTTCCCTAGCGTAACGATAGCCTAGACCAGCGCCAACAACAGCTATGGCTCCGCCATACTCTACACTGTTCAGCGGGAAGTCTGCCAGCTCCCTCCTAACACGGTCCCAGAAGTCTAGAAGCTCGATGCGCATCCGGCGTGCATGCTGCGGCACAAGGGTCCACTTGGCGGGGTTCTTCTCAAAGACGCCTTGTGGCTCAAGCTCATTGACCGGTATCTCGTCGGTTTCTACTGGTATCCTCGTATGTGCTATGCGTGTAGTGGTTCTTAGAAGGAATGGTCTCCTATACTTCTCGCTATATTTTAGCGCCAGTTTTGCAGCCTCCTTCGCGTCCTGGGGCCCTGTGGGCTCCACGACCGGTATATAGGCGTGGAGGCCATACCATCGGTTATCCTGCTCGTTTTGGCTGCTATGCATCCATGGATCGTCGGCTGATACTACAACGAAGGCGCCCCTTACACCAATATAGGCGCTGCTGAAGAAGGGGTCTGCAGCAACATTTAGCCCTACATGCTTCATTGCAGTGATGGCCCGCGCGCCGCTTATTGCTGCACCAAGAGCAGCCTCGAGGGCGACCTTCTCGTTAACACTCCACTCGACGTAGGGCTTACCGCCGAGCATGCGGGCAGCAGCGGAGAGCGCCTCAACAATTTCCGTGCTGGGTGTGCCGGGGTATGCTGCTGCAAACTGTACACCAGCCTCCAGGAAGCCACGCGCAATGGCCGCGTTGCCGAGCATTAGGACCTTGCTACCAGCTGGTGCTAAAACCTCCTCATAGGCCAACCTTTGGCACCCCACTGTTAGTGTTCTAGGGTGGTATTACAAGTCGGTGTAATAAGTGAGGTGTACAAGCAAAACACCCATATCCATCTATATAGTGTTGCCCTAGCTAGATATATATGCTGCGTTAGCCTCTCCCACTATGCATCCTCAACATGTGTGCAGCCTCAGCGGGATGGCGCAGGATAGGCTTATCGTCAGTGTATGCTCCATGTATTTAGCATAGCCGGGTATACGCCTCAGAGGTCAAGCTTCTCTAAAGCATGATGAAGAGTAGGTTGGTAGTGAAAGGCCAGCCCGACGAGAGAATAACACAATACTATCATGCATGTTGTGTGTGAATAATGGGGTTGCAACTTGTAGGAGCGAGAGGCTAGATGTCTGGATGCCTCGTGAGGGGCAGGGTCCCTTGTTGACGAGCTTGCTGGACGGCGTGAAGTGTTAAATAAAATTGCTGCGACGATGCCTCCCCATAGTCTCGAGCGGTGGCAAGACATGGTAGCAGCTAAAACGTGTGTTATAGCAGTAAGATGTAGCCAGTGGGGGTTGCTCGGGCGAATCTTTCAGCCATGGTCTACTCAGTCTCGTAGCAATAGTACCTCCTGGCGTGCCACTGGGTTATCTTGCCGTCCTCGAGATCACGCCTAACTAGCTCGCGGTCACGGCTGCAAGAGTCGCCATAGCCGCCTCCGCCTGGCGTAGCTATGTAGACACGATCGCCTCTATGCAGCTCAACACTAGCCTTAGACTCCAACAGCTCTACACGTCCATCACGCCGTACAATGATAAACCTCGCGGGGGCGCCTTTGCCTCCGCCCCGAAGCCCCCAAGGCCTAAGCCTAACACGTTCACCTATGATGCTAAGCTTAACACCGTCCTCGAGCACTGTAAATGCCCGTATAATCCCAAGGCCGCCCCTATACTTGCCGGATCCGCCTGAGTTGGGGCGAAGCTCGTAAGCTAGGAAGAGTATCGGGTACTCAGCCTCAGCAACCTCTATCGGTGTGTTAAGAGTGTTAGTCATGTTGGTGTGTACGCCGTCAACTCCATCGCAGCATGGTCTAGCGCCGCTACCGCATCCCACAGTCTCGTAGAAAGCCCATCCCCTACCACCGAGAGCCACGTTAGTCATGGTGCCACAGCTTGCCGCGGGCACCCGGTCCGGGAAAGCATCCGCGAGAGCCCTCAACACAACATCTACAATCCTCTGCGAGGTCTCAACATTGCCACCTCCAACCGGCGCTGGCGGCTCCGGGTTAACTATAGTCCCCCTAGGCGCAGCTATGTTTACAACACGGTAAAACCCTTGATTCATAGGCATTTCCGGGTCAATAACGGCCTTCAGTGCGAACGTTGTAGCTGCAACAGTTACCCCATATACTGCGTTAAACGGTTCATCAACTTGGCGGTTCGAGCCAGCAAAATCCACGGTTATGCTGCCACCACTAAACAGTATCGAGACCCTTATCCGCGCGGGACCGCTCCCCAGCTCCAGGTAGTCCTCGGCGGTAAACACCTTGCCATAAACGCCATATTTCTCTACAAGGGCTCGTATACGGTTCCTTGCATACCTCTCCGTATAGTCCAGCGTCCTCTTCCACGCCTCCATCACGATACTGGCGCCATACCGGTCTACTAGTTCCCTGAGCCTTCGCTCCCCCACGTTGACAGCTGCAATCTGGGCAAGGAGGTCGCCGCGGAGATACCGTGGGGTACGCACGTTAGCCTCGAGGAGACGCAGGATATCCCTCCTAAGCTCGCCCCTCACCACGAGCTTGACGGGGGGTATGACAAGCCCCTCTTCTATGAGGCTCTTCGCATTTGGGCTTAGGCTCCCGGGTACACCTCCCCCGATATCGACGTGGTGGGCCTTAGCAGCCACGTAGCCCAGTAGCCTGCCTTCAGCGTAGACTGGCTTGAGGAGCATCAAGTCGTTCAAATGTGTGCCGACTATGTATGGGTCGTTGGAGACTACTACATCGCCCTCGTCGAGTGTGACACCGTTGCGTTCGAGCCACTCGACGATATTCCTTGCTGCAACCGACATGCTGCCGAGATGTACTGGTATGTGCTCGGCTTGCGCTACAAGATTGCCTTCAGCGTCGAGTATGGCGCATGAATGGTCTAGACGGTCGCGTATGTTGGGGCTTAGCGCTGTATTCCTCAGCACAACACCCATCTCCTCGGCAATGTATATCGAAGCATTCCTAATAACTTCAACGGTAGCAGTGTCAAGCTTCAACACTGCCACCCCCAACGCTAATAACTATGGAATGGTGCTCGTCTACTGTGCCAACACTGTCTGGTGGAATTAGTATGGTGCTATCATCAGACTCTATAACTGCAGGGCCCTTAAGCACAGCTCCGGGCTTCAACCTGTCTCTGCGATAGATGGGGGTACGGGTCCACCCATCATCCTTGAAGTAGACCTCCCGGTACCCTACGGGCTCCGGTGTATGTCGTAGCGGTTTACTGCGTGGTAGGCGGGGTTTTGGCGTGACTCCTATAGCTACAAGTCTAGCCGAGACAATGACCACGGGGTGTTCTGGCATGCTGTAACCATACCTCGCAGCGTGTAGCTTGTGGAACTCGTTTACGGCCTCACTGAGCGAGCCGTGGTAGGGGATGGTTAGCGAGTATGCCTGTCCCTCGTAGCGTGCTTCGAGAAGCCTCGTAAGCCTAACTCGCTCCTCTGGCACGCCCTCCGATGCTAGTATCCGTTTAGCTTCATCTGCCAGCTCATCGAAAACCTTATTTAGTTGCTCCTCTTCGAGCTCGTCGGCTCGGCGGACAACTGGTCTCCGTAGATCGTGGCGGTAGTCGGTAAGCAGTAGCCCCAGTGCGGAGAACACACCTGTATAGGGCGGCACAACGACCCGTGGCACGCCGAGCTCCCTAGCGAGGCTTACAGCGTGGAGGGGCCCAGCACCCCCGAAGGCGAATAGTGTGAACATCCTAGGGTCATAGCCTTTCTCTATGCTGACAAGGCGGAGCGCGCGTGCCATAACGGTGTCAGCTATGCGTATGACGGCTAAGGCGGCTTCCACGGTATCCATTCCTACAGCCTTGGCAAGCTTCTCTAGGGCTTCCTTGGCTAGGTTGCGGTGAAGACGTACACGGCCGCCTGCCAGCACTTCGGGTAGACGGCCCAGCACGAGGTTGGCATCGGTAACTGTTGGCTCGCGGCCTCCACGCCCGTAACATGCGGGGCCGGGGTCAGCGCCAGCACTAATCGGCCCGACGCGGAGGGCGCCCCCGGCATCCACCCATGCTATAGTGCCTCCTCCCGCGCTAACCTCTGCGATGTCTATGAAGGGGTACCTTACAGGGTACCCGGATCCCCGCAGTACACGGCCCATGTGGACCTTGCCGCCAACCTCGTACATGTCGGCTACGATTGGCTCGCCGTTAACGATTGCTGCAGCCTTAGCAGTAGTACCACCCATATCAAAGCTCAACGCATACCTTATACCCATAGCCTCGGCAAAGTATGCTGTAGCAACAACACCTGCTGCAGGGCCACTCTCGATAAATGCTGCCGGAAACCTCACAGCATACTCTAGCGATGCTACGCCTCCGCTACTCTGCATTACTAGAAACCTGCCCCGAAACCCCCGCTGCTCCATCTCCCTCGCGAGCTTCGAAAGATACCTAGACAATATGGGGCGGAGAAGACCATTGACAACAGCTGTGCTAGTGCGCTCGAACTCGCCAGGCTCCGGGTCAACCTCACAGCCGGTAACAACTTCGGCGCCGGGACACTCTTCGCGGACGACCCTCGCCGCAAGCCTCTCATGCGCATCGTTGGCGTAGCAGTGTAGGAAGGAGATGATAAACACTTTCGCACGGCCACACCACTCGCGAGCAATACGCCTAACAGCCCCTACATCCAGCGGCTCCAGCTCCTCTCCCCGGGCGCTAACCCTGCCCCTGACACCAAACCTCCTAGACCTCGGCACCAACGGCTGGGGCTTCTCGAAGAACAGGTTGTAAAGCTCAGCCCTATTCTGACGGCCAATCTCGATAACGTCGCGGAACCCAGCATTAGTAATGAGCACAGCGACAGGCGGCTCAATACCAACCTGGCCTAGAAACATGTTAGTGCCAAGCGTGGTAGCGTGAACAAACACTCCGACATCCGAAACCCTAACACCAAGAGCATCAAAGGCCCCCAAAACACCACGCCAAGGTTCACGAGGCACCGTCAAAACCTTGCCAGCAACAAGCCTCCCCGACTCCTCATCAAACACGACAATGTCGGTAAAGGTGCCCCCAACATCGATACCGACACGCAACAAGAAAACCCAACCCCAAGCACCACAGCAGCTACCAGCAACAGGATAAAGAGTGCTATCCAGCCAAGGCAACACACAAGAGGCAGACGTGCTAAAACCTACAACAATGACAAGTACAGCAAGAATGAGGCACTATGTAAACATACTGATCAGTAAATCATAGAGCAGGACAGTAATTCTATCCGCTACCTCTTACTCTTCCTCTATTGTCCCGGCTGGTATTCTCGCAACCCTAACTGGAAGAACTCTAGACACCACAATCCACTTACGTGATGGGCGCATAATCGAGATTTTGGCGGCTCCCCTCTACGCAGCACCCCCGCTCCAGCCTTCCCAGACAATGAAACACTCTGCCACAGTATATTGCGGCTCCAACATTATCGGCCGTTGCCATACCACAGCTACATGATTATTATCTTACTAATCGGCTGCCGCCATCCAGGAGTTACCCCTGAACCCTCAAAGGTAAGTCTATTAGTGATAGGCACTCTTTCAATCTAGTTTTTAGTTTTACCCTGCTATTGTTGTCCAATCCTCTTCTTTACGTATTCTAAAGCCTTCTTAAGCGCGTCTTCAATACTTTCAGGGTAATAGAAAGGTTTACCACGCGGTCGTTCCCCTCATGGAAGTGATGAGGAAATGTCGGTATGTGCCTATTTATTTCATGCGGCGTATTATCCCATCGGTATATAGTGCCATCTATATGACGTCTCTTCCAATGTATAGCATATCTATTAGGTAGTCTTCGTGAAATCCATACATCGATGAAACTCTCGTCGATAAGGTATATTCTTAGCTTACCATACACTATTTCTACGTCTACAACCACCTCAGGATACAAATTAGCAGCAAACTCCCTAAGCCTCTCAAGTATTTCGTCTACATTACCGCGTTCTCCCACTCCCCCAACCCCTTAGCTCTTCCAAAAGCCTCTTCAACCTCTCTTCCCGGTCAAGCAGGTAATCAAGGCGGGTAAGATCCTCAAAGACCTCTGTTTCCTCCAGTTCACCCCGTCTAATCCTCTCGTCCAACTCCTCTATACTTGACACGCCATACCGAGCCATAATGAGCTTAGCCTCTAACCTAACACGCCTAAGCTCGGATAAAATGTATCGATACAGAGCCTCCCTCTCCAAAACACCAGCCTCAACACCAAGTACCTTAGACACCCTATGCAGCAAGCTAGTCAAACCAATCCACCACAATATCTCCGCCATATCCAAAATACAACAAACTCCCATAACCCTAACGCTAGACCCCAACCTACACTTCCGAACAACGATTAACGGTTCTCCGATAGTTACCTGCGAAATATCACGCCGCCATATGCCAGGCCTACCGGCGCCAGCCAAGAGTATAGAGAAGTGAGCCTTGTTTCGGAGAGTAGGTTGTAGAATCATGTTTGTGCCTATGAATGCCTTGGCCGCTGCACCTGGGCTTCCTCCTCCTCAAGCTCCTCAACAGTGGCCTCACCGAACAGTCCAACGTACTTGTCCAGTACCTCCCGCACCCTACACCTCCTCACAAACACTACTAGCTCCTCACCCTCCCTAAAGTCAACCCGGTCCAGGGGCTTGAACACCCCCTTCTCAAATCTCACACGGATAACCCTAGACACCGTGTCAAACATCCCCACAGAACATATCGCCCCAGCAACCCAATATGGGCTTACCCCCGGGCTCAACACCCCCAGCACCCATAACCATCATAACCCAATAACCCACCTCATCTAGTCGAAAGCGATAAAGTAACAAGCCTAGCCAGGGAGAAGAAGCACATAGACAGAGACCTGGGACTTCATTAGGTTATATTGATCAGTAACTAATCAGCTCTATCATTCCTGGGGAAGCACATCTCGGCCGAGAGCCTCGGTTAATCCTGAGCCATGCATGGCATCACGAGACACGGGATCCGCCCACTTTACACGACTAGGTACCAGAACAACACATGCCGGGAGCATGTGGCGTCAAATCAAGAACAACAAACAAGTGTGTCAACAATCGGGAGACTGGCACCTCAGGACTAAGAGGGAAGTTGGGAGGACACATAAGGGTTTAGTGGTGGGGCCGCGGGGATTTGAACCCCGGACCACGGGGGCCCAAGCCCCGCATCCTGCCAAGCTAGACGACGGCCCCACCAGCGTGTGCTCAGCCGTGTGTGATTCCTATGGAGGGTTAAGCGGGGTTTAAGCTTTTTCTTAATTATCTCCACTTGCTACTTCGATCAAACTGTGGCAGAGACAGCTTTTGCATATATGGTTGGTGATGTAGTATTAAAGACATGTAGAGAGGTAGGGGTGGAGTTAGATTCTCCACCCTTGCTTTCTGCGGGCTCTAGGCCCGCGGAGACCAGGGCCCGCGCTTCCTGTAGTACTGTATTGGCGCATTCTTTGCAGCGTTGCTTGGGTAGTTTTCTTTTTCTTTCAAGCAGCCATACGAGTTCTCTGAGAGCATGCTGGTATAGCTTTGTTCGTGTTACACTATTGTCCGCGAGCATTCGCATTGCTGTTAGCCGCTTATCGGGGTTTAGCATATTCTCAATGATTGGTCTGGCATTTTTGTCCACCTTGATCTCTATCATTGATACTTTGGCCATCTTCCTGGGGCCACTAGTCACTATAATACCTTTGTTATTTAGAGCTTCAGCAATGGCTTCTAGTAGGTCCTCATCCTTCATTCCTATTTCTATTATCCGGGCCTTCTTTCTTACATGGCCTTCAGAGTCTATGAGGCCTGCAACAACACTGAATAGGCCTTCATCTATTTTGAGGCATTTCAATAAATCCTCTTTGATGCCTGGTTTTACTCCTAGTATGCCTGTTAGGCTGTAGCTTTCTAGGGCTTTTAGGTCAAGTACTGCTTTAAAAGTCATGCTTGTACCGCAACCCCCCTATTACAAAATAGGCTGCCATGGCTTCTTTTACTGGTAAATGGTAGTATCCAAGCAATTCCAGCAAACAGTGTTGAAGGTCGAAGGCTGTTTACTCTAACGGCAGCCCATTTTCTCCCCGTAGATGTTAAGCACACTTCTATGATTCCGTCACCATAAATGAATGCTAGCATTCCGCAAGCTGCTGCGTAGCTTTTCCTGATTCTCGGTATCGGACAGGTATTAGTGAAGCCACCTAGTATTTTTGCCGGAGTACTGCATAGTGAGTCTAGCATACTGCACTGTATTTCAGTCTCTACGGCCCTGGTCTCCGGCGCGCCCCGACCCCTGGAGGAGCATAGTGAAAAACAACTCTTTTCAAAACCTTCACCTTCTTTCATGCTAGTGCACATGACAATCTTCCCTCCGGCGGCTGGTCAGGGCCTTGTCGAGGACCCGGAGGCGCATCGAGGCCCTCGTGGGGGAGCTCGAGGGGATGGCTGGGTGTGAGCAGAGGAGCGACGTTAGAAACAGTATCTACGCGCTGGTGCGCCGGCTGTGGAGCATCCGGCCCGTACTGGAGCTTCTCGAGCCCGGGGCAGGGCAAGAAGCTGGATCCCTGCAGGCCCCGTGCCGGCACGGTTTACGCGGTGGATCTCAGCGGGCTCCCGCCCCGCCACCGCAGCCTATACGCCCAGCTGGTTGCCTCCTACCTGCTCCAGAGGAGGCGGCCAGACAGCAAGCCCCTCCTATACCTAGCCGTGGAGGAAGCCCACCACACGGTCGTGCCCGGTCCCGCCTTCAACACATCTTGTAGGAGTTACAAACATTGGAAGGCTGATGCCAAACGTGAAGGCAGTCCCTGCCGACATTAATGCGGACCCGAAGAGGCTTAGCACAAGCAGTAGACCATTCAAAGCAACTGTGCTCTCAGCTCTAAAACTAGCAGAGCTACTTGCGAAGATGCCTAATCACAGGTAATGAAGACAAAACCCAGAAGCCAAAAGCGTGTATGATGATACTACTCTCCACGGACAGTGTTAATTGGATGAAAGGAATGGTAGCCGGGCGGGGATTCGAACCCCGGTCACGGGGGCCAGAGCCCCGCATCCTTGGCCGCTAGACGACCCGGCTACCCGCCATGTATATGGCTGGTGCTTTATTGTGTGGGGTTTTTCTATGTTTCTGTGGTGGGGTGCTACTCTTGTACTTGTGGTGTTATTACATTGGTTTGTGGTGCTCTGTAAACTCTATGATGTTGCAGCCTATCGCTGTGCGGCATGCCCTCTCCTCTCGGGGTTTAGGGCTTGGCTAGTGTTGCCGTGCTACGAGGCTTTGGCGATAGCGGCAGTATTGCGGATAGTGGGTTGTATTTAGCTGTGCTGGTTGGGTTGTTGAGGCTTAGCTGGATGGCTAGGGATGTGGGTGAGTTGGTGACGATATACCGTTCTCTGCATCCCTCCGTTGATGCTGGTGTTGTGGAGCGTGTTGCCCGGGTTCTTGTTGAGTTGGGTGTGCTAGAGGGAAAGAATGAATAACCCCTACTAGGGGTAGTTATTTTGAGTCTAAATGGCTAGCCGCCGCCGGCCAGTGGTGCCGCCGTAGCTCAGCGCGGTCAGAGCGCCGGACTCATACGGGGCTCCCCGGTCCACAGCCCCGGAGTCGGCCTCGGGGGTCCCTGGGGGATCCGGTGGTCCCGGGTTCAAGTCCCGGCGGCGGCACCATTAGCTCGGCTTCTTGGCGCTTCTTCTCCTCTGTGGCTGCCTCTTGGTGTGTAGGTGGCTTTGTTTTGACTAGGCGTGTGGTTATGGTGGAACGCGTTTCCGGCGGTAAGACGTTGGAGGTTGTGTTGGAGGTTTCGGATGGGTGTAGGGTTGCCCGGCTTGTTGTGGCGGGAGATTTTTTCGTGTATCCAGAGGATGTCGTTGAGGCTGTTGAGGAGGCTGCTATTGGCTGTGATAGTGTGGGATGCATCCGTGGGAGAATCCTAGATGCTGGGTCTCGAGGCGTGTTTGTCGGGGTCTCCCTGGAGGATATAGCTGATGTTGTTGCTAAAGCTTTCCGGGAGCTTTGTGGAGAAGGCGGATAGTCTCCCTCAATATGCACTTGACTGTTTCTAGCTCCAACCAGAGTGGCGTCGTGTTTGTGAGCCCGTGACGGTGGGCTAGCTCGGTTGTGGGGGGCAGGTGCAGGAAGCCCCCAATAGCATTGTTGTGGTGGGCGTAACGGTGTATCGCGTAGGCAACGGCGTTGCATAGGTAGGTGCCAACGCTAACCGACACGGTGACAGGGTAGCCTTTCCCGCGGCATGCACGCACCGCTTCGAGTGGAATCCGTGTAGTGTACGTCCTCAAGCCGCCATTGTCCAGAAGTTGAAGATCTGCTCGGTAACCGTCCTCGTCAGGATAGTCAGGGTAGTGCGCTAGGCTCACTGCTACAAGTTCAACAGTCACTTTTCTCGCCCGTGGTGCTAGCCCTAGACCCAGCACAACTTGTGGCTTCAGAGTCTCAAGGTGCTCTTTGAGGATGGGGAGGGCCCTTCGGAGTGATACGGGTAGGACTAGGCTGTGGACACGATAACCCTCAATCACTTGGCCGTCTAGGGTAGCTGCTATCCATTCGCTCGGATTGAACTGGTAGCCTGCGAAAACCATGAAGCCTGTAACGAGCACCCTGCCCTGCATGGAGTCGTAGACCCCCTCGCCTACCCCGCTTCTAGTGGTGTTCAGGCCCTAGCTTTTGCAGTGTGTTCGGTGCCGCTAGTGGTAGCTGTATTTACAGCTCTGCAAACACCTATGTATGTGGTGAGTTGTGTGCAGAGTGTAGAGCTTAAGGGTCTACGCCTCTACATGGTGAAGCTTGAGGAGGGTGACCGACTCCCCCAGGCTCTGGCCGGGCTTGCATCGAGTCTGGGGGCGGATGTGGTATACGTTGTTGGTATTGGCGGGCTCCGAAAGGCTCGCATAGCAGTATTCGACTCAGTGCGCACGATCTACCGTTACGTTGATGTACAGCCGTTGGAGGGTCATGTGCTCGAGGTGATAGCTTTAAGCGGCAATGTTGTATGTGGGGATGGTGAGTGCAAGCCCCACATACATGTAGCAGTTGCCAGGAGGCCAGACGAAGTATATGCAGGTCATCTGGTTGAAGCTGTAGTCTCCCCGTTCCTCGAACTCTTCGCACTGGCTGGTATTACAGACAAGGCTAAAGTAATGGAACTGTTTGGGGCTAGATGGCGGCTAAGAACGAGCTATGAACCCCTTGCTGAAAACTAGAATTGCCTGGATCCGGGCCTAGGGAACTAGGCACTATAGATCAGATTCATTGAAAACCATGGTACGTCACATGGCCTAAGCCGAAAACATAACTTGGCAAAATAATTAAGCATGTGTCAGCCCAAACTGGAGCCAGAGTTCTAGTCAACGCGAGATTGTCAACTCCTTCTTCTGCTATACCAGCCCAAGCATTTCTATACTGGCCTAGGCCTCGCGTTCTCCGTACTTGTTTACGTAGAGGATCTCGCTTAGGGGTTTACGGGGCTTTTGTGGAGGCTGCTCGGCTGGCCAGCCTACCGCAAGCACTGATACCGGCTCCTTGTCTTCTGGTATTCCGAGGATCTCTTTGATTGCGTTCTGATAACCTATCGCTTGTATCCACACAGTGCCGAGCCCGTAGGCGTGGGCGGCAAGCATGATATACATGGTTACGTTGGCCAGTCCAGCATGTAAGACGGGGACTTGGTCTTGTCACAGACAACCACTATGCCCAGCGGAGCCCTCTTGAGGGCAAGGCCCACTTATGTATGTTGGCGAGTTTGTCCAGCAGTGACCTGTCCGTGACCACCACGAACTCCCAAGGCTGGCTGTTAAACGCGCTGGGTGCGTACCTTGCAACGTCGAGTACCTTCTCAACCAGGCTCCATGGAACCTCCTCGTCCTTAAACCTTCGTAATACTCCTCCGCGTTAAGAGCAGATTGACGCATTCCTGGAGGTTCTCCATGGAGGTTCACCCTCTAGGTCTTCAGAGCCCGGGATTGTTCCCTGAGTAATTTTAATGGAAATAAATTCTTGTAATATATCAAGGGTAGAGCTACAGCCTTCCTATTGTACCTCACATTACCCAGTGGGGTTCTCACTAGCTATGCTGTGTTTACTCTTTACTCCATCTTAACCCTAATTTTCATTTCACGGACTCGAAACCTCTCAAACCATAACATATTATTTTATCATGAACATGAAATCAAAATTTAGACTCAGAGTAGCTCCATGTAGTTATATTAGCGCTTCATAACGTGAATGTGAGATCACAGTAGACTTATACGTGGTAAGGATTCCTGGCCTTGTGTGGCCTTTGAGCTAAACCAGTGTTGGATTTTGCAGGTTAGGCTCATTCTATCAGATTATGAAATAGAGTGAGATCGACTTGTTCTTTGAAGGTTAGAGGCGTTGTTTGCCTTGCGTAACCCTCGAACCTTCGAGCATTTTTGCGGCCTTTTCCATGTAACTGATTATCCTTTCCTTGGTTTTCTCGGGTTGCATTCCTAGCGCCTCCATTAGTAGGTCGGTGATGTCCCTGACTTTGACGTCAGCCTTTGAGTAGTGTGAAGCAAAGGTTAATGCGGAGAGGCAGCCGGAGCAGTTGGTGACATTTATGTCTGCATTTGCCTCTACAGCCTCGCGCACTCTCTTTACGGCAATTGAGAGCCCAATCTTTGGATTTGATAGCATTGCAACAGCTCTACAGCAAAGCGAATTCTCTCTGTTATGTCTCATTTCGGAGAGCTTCAGTCCTGGTATCATGCTAAGTATCTTTCTGGGGGCATCGTAGAGTCCTGCCCACCTTCCAGTGTGGCATGAATCGTGGACTGTGACGGTTGCGTTAATGCTTTTTACAAACTTGAGTTTCCCACTTTCAACTAACTCTTCAAGGACTTCGAGTACATGTTTAACTTCAAAGTCCCATTCGAGTCCAAAGAGCTTTGCAAACTCTGGATATGCGTGGCTGAAGGTAGCATAGCAGCCTGGACAGTGAACTATTATTGTTTTAACTCCTCTTTTAACTCCTCTTGATTTGAATAGTTTTATATTGTACTACATCATTTTTCTCTGAAATCTTCTATGTAGCCTCCGAGGAGGAGATAGAGCCCGCAGCACTTTCGCTCTTCACCAAACATGATAAAGTCAATGCCAGCTTTTTTCTAGTATCTTTATCATATTCTGGGACATGTTTCTGGCGATTATTGATTCCCAACAGCTGGACCAGATGGCCACTTTACCCTTTCTCTTCTCATTGTACTTCCCTGGAAGCCAGCTCCACCTTTCCTTCGGATCCACACCCCAGAAGCTGCCCTTTGTTAGCACGTTTTCTCTTATTTGTTTCAGTGATGTAAGTTCATATCCTTTTGCTGTCATCGGTATATGCATCTCAAGCCAGTGGTTAACTATAGGTATGGCAGTCTGGCATACAAGCTCACACTTCTTACATGTTGTACACAAGTAGAGCATGTCTAATGCTCTCTGATCGAAGTCATAGTTTCCAAGGAGGTATTGTTTGATTAGGTAGAATTTCCCTCTTGGTGATGCTGATGGCCATTTTACAGCATCGTAAACGGTACATACTGCTTCATAGAAGCCGCACTGAGCGCACGCAAAGGAGTCGTACTTAAGCATGTCGGGTAGGCTTGAGTTTATCAGTTTTTGTCACTCAAGAATATTGTAGCTAGCTTTGCAAATCTTCCAGCATCAACACCCATTTTAATCACTTTTGCAAGATCCTTTGCGGGGAATTCTTGTCGAGCTTTGAAGGTAATACTTTCCCTGGGTCCAATATCCACTTCGGGTCAAACCTTTTCTTCGCTTCATAGATCTTCTTGATATTGATGGGGATCATGAGGGTGGCGGGCCCGCGGGGATTTGAACCCCGGACTACCGGCTTAGAAGGCCGGCGCCCTATCCTGGCTAGGCTACGGGCCCGCCTCTCTACACCACCTGGAGTGCTGTCCTTCTATGAGGTGGGGTATATTGTTTATGCTCGCTGGCCCCTCCAGTAGGTTTTCAACGATGTATCTTGCTAGGTCGAATATTCTATCCACGCGTTCTAGTATCGCTACATCGCTTGACGCTACTATGTAGCCCTTGCCAGCGTACTCGATAACCGTCTTGTCCGCGTTACGTGAGAGTATCACTGTTGCTCTGGGTATTAGTGCGCGTAGCTGTTGTGCCGTCCTACCGCTCCAGCTTGGCTGGCTGTCAAGTACGACGAGTGTTTCGCCCGGCTTTAGTATCTCAAGTGCTTTGGCGAGTAGGCGGGCTATGGTGGAGATGTTTTCGACGACGTATCTGGGGCCTGCAAGTAGTGCATCGCGGAGCAGGTGGTCGCTACAGAGGTAGACTGGATACCCGGCATAGGCTGCGTAGACTGTTGTCAGTTGGTTAAACCCGTCTACTACCAGCTTCTCGCCCTTCACCCTGTCTACAGCTACTAGCTTGGAGGCTATGGCTCTAGACTTGTCTAGGGGGTGTATGCAGCGTGAAAGGAGTGCCGCGTCTTCACGGCGTAGGCTATGTCTCTCCCGGACCAGCTCTACGGCACGGCTACGCGGGTAGCCGCGGGTGAGTAGGAAGTATAGCTCGTAAAACGCCTCGGGAGGAAGGGCTATGCTGTACCGGCTCTGCTCACCAGCGATGCTATCACCTCTACAACCTCGCTAGCAACCTTGCTGGCTTTCTCTGCGAGCCCGCGTCCGTAGAGCGTTATGTGGCTCGGTTTACCACCGCCCCGGAGACCTTTGCTCGCCAACTGCTTGGCGACAGCTCGTAGGTCAACACGTTTTGCAGCTTTGCTACCAGCACCTATCTCCATTAGGAGGTCTTCTCCGCGGCGGATAACAGCTATGGTTATAGAGTCTGGCTCTTCTCTGCTAAGTTTCAGCATGACCTCCCTATAGATGTTCTCGTCGGGCAGCTCTTCAGTCATAACGTATACCTTAACGCCATCAATGCTCTTAGCTGTGGCTTTCACAGATTTAACAAGCATGTCTGCAAGGAAGCTACGCAGTCTAGATACCTGCCTCTTGGCCTCTTTCAACTCTTCAGCTAGCTTCTCAACCCTCTTCACGGCTTCTCCGCGGCCGCCACCCACAATTGAGGCTATAGTGTCGAGCTTATCCTCAAGGCTTGCAGCGTATCTTGCAACCTCGCTGCCGGCAACGATTTCAAACCTAACTACGCCATCCTGGAGCTTCTCCACGTTGACAATCTTTATGGCACCTATCTCAGCAGTATTAGCTACGTGTGTGCCAAAGCAAGCCTCTACATCCCAGTCACCTATCCTCACTATTCTCAGTCTTGGCGTCATTGGAACGCCTCCCTGGTATATCCGGAATCCATAAAGTTTCTCGGCGGTATTGCGGTCGATCTCCTCGATATCGACATGTATACGGGCCAGGATAGCGCTGTTTGCTAATTCTTCAATCTTCCTAATCTCCTCACGGCTTGGCAACTCATAGTGCGTGATATCCAACCTAGCCTTTTCAGGTGTCTTCTCTGCACCAGCCTGCCATACGTGGTCTCCCAGTACCCTCCTCGCCGCGCCGAGTAGTACGTGGACAGCTGTATGGTGTCTCATTAGCCTGTATCTTCTATCCCAGTCTATGCGGCCCCATGCCTCTCCGCTGCTACAGCTTGGCTCGCGGTCTAGGACATGGACTACAACATCGCCGACCTTCTCAACCCGCAGGACGCGATACTCCTCGCCGCACAGCCTTAGCACGCCAGTATCGTGGAGCTGACCGCCGCCTGTCGGATAGAACAATGTCGCGTCCAGGATGACATGGCTACCCCTAACGCCTAACAGGTTCGCCGTAAACTCCCTAGCATAGGGATTCTCGTGGAATAGCCTCCTCGTAGCCGGGAATCCTCTAGCCCACTCCTCGATGTCCCTGGGTAGTTTGGGCTTCTCCTCAACCTCCCTAGCAACCGCACCGCTAGCACCATGCTTCTTGGCTACTAGCGCGTAGAAATTATGGGGCACATCAACGTTAACACCAAGCTTTGATGCAGCCTCAGCAACCATGTCTGGCGGCACGCCATGGGAATCGTAAAGTGTTATCAGGTCATCAATGCTTAGCTTCTTCTTGCGCTTTAGCAGCTTGGTAACCTCCCTCAGGCCCCTCTCAAGGGTCTTCGAGTACCTCTCCTCCTCGAGCCGTACAACGCGGAGTATGTAGTCTAAGTGGCTGAGTAGTCTAGGATAGTAGTCCGCACCCCAGTATCTCGCCTGTCTCTCGACAAGTACGGCGAGTTCTATGTCGGCTCCTAGTCTGCGTAGGGTGCGGAGGGCCCTCCGTATAACGAGCCTTGCAAGGTAGCCCTCGCCAGTATTACTAGGTACTATGCCATCGCCAAGCATTAACGCTATGGTCTTGGTATGATCTAGGAGCGTATATAGTGCAGCCTCCCTTCCCAGTAGCTCCCTGGCCTCCCTAATGCTTAGACCGGCACGCTCAGCTACGACTTGATAGTACCTCTCAACACTCTCCGGATCCTCGGGATCGAGCCTACCAGCAGCCCTGGCAGCACCCCATAGAAGCTCTCGTGGCGGCTCCGCTACTCCGAGAAGCTTCCTAAACTCGTCAAGTAACTCGCCATATATTGCGTGGAAGGCTGTTGGCACGTCCTGGGAGAACCAGGCAATCCTCTCGATACCGTAGCCCGTATCGACCACGCGTATATCCATGGGTTCATACTTTCCATCCACAACCCTGTACTGCATGAACACCAGTGTTGCTAGCTCCAGACCGCCAACGGTAACCTCAAAGCTTGGGCCAGCATTGCCGCCACCCTCCCACCACGACTCCTTAAACGTTACCATATCCTCTGGGATGCCCAGCTCCTTTGTGAAGAACTCGAAGGCGAACCGTACAGTCTCCTCCTTCCAGTAGACAGTCTTGTCGGGATAGTTGAAGGCGTGGTGACCACCCATTTCGAAGCTTGTAAGGTGTCTGCCAATAGTTAACCCAACAAAGTCTATGTCCTCGAGCCTAATGCAGGGCTGAACTATGACAAGGGGATTAGCAGGTGGCGGCACAATACCACTAGTCACATGAGGCTGAAATGCTACAATGCTAGCAATGGTTAGGTAGAGGTCTTCGCGCCACCTAGCAACCACCGGCCTAGGTTCAACATACTCGTGGCCATGTCTCTTGAAGAACTCTATAAACTTCCTACGAGCATCACGCACCGATAAGCCTCGAACCCTTGGCAGCTCCCAGAAATAATACTCGACACAGGGCGCGTCATTGCAGTGTTCTTGGTCGGGGTTGAGTGTCCAGAAGTACTCGCCACAGACACGGCACTGCTTCCGCGTGAAGCCCTTTTCGCGGAAGAATTCTAGCTGGTACACCTTAGGATCGAGCTTCAATACAGACCCCCGGAGGAAGGGGCGGCTCTACGGGTAGTTAATAGTGTATAGGCTGGAGCTACGTCCGCCGCACATGGACATTGTAAAAGCTGTAGTGGGAGGGCTAGAAGCCGCCAAAGAGGCTCTCGAGGCCTGCAGCAAGCTGTTCCTCGCTAGCACCCTCCTTCTTCTCTTCCTCTTCCTTCTTCTCCTCCTCTTTCTTCTCCTCGGCAGCGGGTGCTGCTGGGGCTTGCACTTGCACCTCAATGCCTAGCTCCTTTGCAGTATCACCGAGGGCTGCTACGATGGCTAGGGCTCTGGATATGGCGAGTGTTAGCACATACCCGGCGTTGTCTGGTGTTACGTAGCCAGCTTCAGCTGCTACAGCGAAGGCTCTGCGCACAGCTAGTGGTATTGCTATCTCTAGCACCTCTGGCACTGGGTATGCTATCTCAACACCTACTGCGAGTGCTGCAAGGTGAGCCTGGGCTACATCCTTACGATACGCTTCAAGGTCTAGTACTAGCTGGTCTCCAGGAATCACTACGCCGGCATCATAGGCTGCTTTAAGCTTGAGCTTAACTATAATCGGCTCGATGCCTAGCTTCTGGAGTATTGAGGCCAACTCGGGGGATATAGTGTCACCTGGCTTTGCGACAACTGTATCCTTGGCGATCCATATGGTGCCTCCTTGCACCCTTATTGGCACCTTGAGCTTACCAAACACGCTCATTATCGGGCCTGGCTTGAAGCCGGTATCACCGGCAGGCAGCACGATCTCCGTGGGTGCTATGTCGCCAGGCTTCGCGGGCTTGGTGGTATATATCTTGTCTAGTGCTAGTGCAACTTCGAATGGGTTAAGGTTTGTGAATATGAACATGTTGGTGCCTGTAAGGTACTCCTCAAGTGGCGTGGGATCAATACCGGCACGCTTGAGTGCAAGCTTGAAGAGCGTGTTCTTGGCAACCCTCATTACTACCTTCTCGCCAAACTTCTTCTCAACCTTCCTACGGATACGCTGTAGTTGAGCAGTAGGAGTCTTAGTTAGATCAACGATGATTATTACCTTGTGGGACTTTATGAGCTCTGTTAGCTCCTCGACCTCGCGTATCTTCCACTCAGGTATCTTGCGTTCGCGCCTAGCCACCACCACGGCCGAGGGAGGCATGTACATACACCTCCACGAAGTCTATTACCTAAGCTTAACCTCTACCGGTGGGCCCATGGTCAGCTTGACGATTACCTTAGCTATGTTGTGGCGTGCATTTGGCAGCTTGCCCTCAAGCGTTGAAAGCACCTTAAATATGTTATCAACTATCTCGTTTACCGGCATATCCTCAGTGCCAACACGGCACATAACTTGTGGCTGATCCTTAGCCCTTAGCATCACAGCAGAGCGGTACGTCTTAACTATCTCAGCTATGTTCGCGTTTGGCGGTACTGGTATTGGTACCTTGCCCCGCGGACCTAGGGCTGGTGCTAGGGTGCGGCCAACAAGTGGCATTAGGTCAGCCTTGACTATTACCCAGTCGCAGAACTCTGCAATCTTCTTAGCAGCCTTACGGTTGCCCACGAGTCCCTGTAGCTCCTCCCTTGTTAGGACACGGTCTGCAACCTCCTTAGCCTTAACAGCCATGTCTCCATCAGCAGCTACGCAGATACGTACATGTTTCTTCGGTGGATGAGGGAGTATAACAACCTCTCGTATGCGGCCCTGGGGGCTTCTCAGATCGATGTCTCTAAGCACTACTATGAGGTCTACTGACTGCTTAAAGTTCCTCTTAGGGCTAATTTCAAGTGCCTCCTTAACGGCTTGCTCAACAGCTTCTCGTGGTACAAACGACAATTCTACTCACCCTCCCCGCGAGCCCTCCCAGGCCTGGAGGGGTCTAAGCCTTCTCCCACTCCTCCTCGTACTTGGCTAGTACTGCATCATAGAGGCCCTCTTCAACCTCCTTAGTAACCTGTTTTGGATCTTTACCGTCAACCGTTATTCCTATGCTCCTGGCAGAGCCAAGTATAGTCTTAACGGCGGCCTTTAGTGTCTTAGCGTTTAGCGATGGTTTCTTCAGTATAGCGATCTCGACAATCTTCTCGAAGGGCAGGTCACCTATCTTCTGGTGCATCGGGTCTCCCGAGGGCTCGCTAGCACCGACAGCTTTTAGGAGGAGCTCTGTTGTTGTTGGCGGCTTAACCTCTATCTCGTACTCCTTGGTGTTCTCGTCGACTATCAGCTTAACAGCGACTTCGAACCCCTTATACTTCTCGGTAGCCTTGTTAATGTCTTCTACTACCTTGTTTACGTCTAGACCCAGCTTCTCGATTGCTGGTGCAAGTGGTGGGGCGGGCTTAGCTTCGCCACCCCTAACCTTGACGTTGATAACTCTGATGCCCATTACCTGCTCCCTCTCTCCTCCTTACTCGGCCTTACCGAGTCACCTGGCACCGTGATTTGGAGTGGGTATTCAACCTCTAGCACATTTAAAACTACCTCATTCTTGCTAGGCGATACACGTACCACCTGGCCCTTCATGCCGCGGAAGGGGCCCGAGATGATCTCAACAATGTCGCCAGGCTTTAGTGTCTCTATTACTGCCTTTGGCTTGAGTAGTCTCTCAACATCCTCGTACCTTAGCACACCTGGTACGACACCCTTAGCATACCTTATGCCCTGAATAGCATTTGTGGCATAGAATGCAGCTGGCGTCTCAACGATAACGTAGCCTTTGATCTGTGGGGGGACTATGATCGCATATATTGGCATATTTTGGTCCCTGGCTCGCTGCTCCATTATGAGGGCGACGTCTATCTCACGGCCCGCTACGGTTCTCACAGCGTAAAGTCTCGGCTGCAGCCTTCTCTCTTGCTCTTCACTCCTAGCTTCTCCGGGTATCTCCTCAGCCGGCTGGCTCAAGGCCTACTAGCCCCCCATTACCACTTGTGTAGCGACGAGGTGTATGACATAAGCTACAGAGCCTACAAGCAGTATAGCTAGCCATATTATCTTGGCCGTGTGTATGTACTCCTCGCGATCAGGCTTCCTTACGCGCTGAAGTATGAGCCTCCACTCGTGTAGTGCCATCCTTATGTAGCCTAGGGGGCCGCTGCTTTCTCGCTCCTTGCTAGCCATTGCCGTAGACCCCAGGGAGTAGGCGGGGTTAGCCCCAGATATTCCTACGGGTGGCCGGTCTAGCTCTTCTGTTTCAGCTCCCCAATTATCTTCTCTGTGTAGCGTTTGGGGTCGAAGAGCTCTAGATCCTCGTACTTCTGCCCAGTGCCGACGAAGAGTATTGGTTTGCCTGTAACGGCTGCTACGCTTAGCGCAGTCCCACCCTTAACGTCGGCGTCAACCTTCGTCAAGATTATGAAGTCTATTCCTACAGCTTCGTCGAAGAAGCGTGCCTGCTCCACAGCATCGTTGCCGGTAAGCGCGTCTACGACTAGTGCACGGTAATCCGGCTTGGCTACCCTTGTTATCTTCCTTAGCTCCTCCATGAGGTCACGGTCTGTGTGCATGCGGCCAGCGGTATCAGCCAGTATGACGCGGTACCCCCTGGCCCTAGCATACTCTATAGCATCGTAGACAACTGAAGCAGGGTCGGCGCCATAGCGGCCACCAATGAATGGTACGCTGAGCTTTTCTGCGTGCCTGCGTAGTTGCTCTTGTGCACCTGCACGATATGTGTCGGCAGCAGCTATGACGGGTGTTATGCCGTTCTGCTTAAACATGTAGGCAAACTTCGCAATGGTGGTTGTTTTGCCCACGCCGTTAACGCCAAAGAATAGTATGCGGAGAGGGTTCCCGGGGCTCCTAGATCTAGCCTCGGCAATCAAATCCAGTGGTTGATAACCTCTGCTCAGTACGTCAACGATAGCCTTCTCCAGAGACTCCACGACAAGGCTCCTAACATCGCTAAACCTTGGAATCTTCCTGCCGATAAGTTCTTCACGTAGACGGTTAGCTATCTCCTCGGCAACCTCGAGAGCCACATCGCTCTCAGCTAGCTCTATAACTAGCTCGTCGAGTAGTGGTGCTATATCCTCCTCCCTAAGCTCTCTCGTGACAGCGACTTCAACAACACTATCAACAAACTTTTTCAGCACACCCTTAAGCTTGTTGAACACCATTGCAGCCCACCATGCAGCAGGATAGTGGGTAAATAAACCTTGGAAGAATAGGCAATGTCTAGTCTGATGCTGTATAATGTTACTACGTAACGTTATTGTTGGCTCTGTTGGCTCTTGGCCTGTGGTGGAGCAGCTTGCAGCGCCGACTCTATTGCTGAGCGTAATGCGGAATAGTACTGTGCAAGTCTTGCATACTCGCGGCTATAGGCGTCCAAGAGTTTGGAGAGAGCAGCCTTTTCATCCCGTAAATACTCTAGCGCCTTCTCTCTGTCAACCTCTACGAACACGTTGAGTCCGGCATGAACAAGTATCCTCTCAAGCTTCTTTATCGATGCTGGCACTAGTACAGTACCCCTTCCATCCAGTGGTATGAGTGCGTCCTCAGCACCCTCGGCAAGGCTTGCTAGTGCGTCCTCTACAGCGGTTAACTGTGCTATCCTAACCTCTATCTCACGTATCGTTGCCTGGAGCTGGTTGAGTTGGGACTCGAGGAGGGATAGTTGTTCCAACGCCTCCTCGAGCGTTATAGTCCTGCTGCTCTGCCCTGCTTGGCTCAAGGCTTAACCCACCTTGTAAGACTTGCTAGCACTAGTAGTGTGCGGTCGGGCACCTCCTCCGGTGGCACCTCGACTACACGCTCTATCTTGACGTGATACCTCTTAACCTTGTGGTTGCTGCCAAGCTCCGACAGAACCTTCTCCACGGCGTGCTCTGGCTTTAGCGCACGCACATACTTCCTAAACTTCCACCATTCCGGCATCCGGTCGTGTCTTATCAGCATCCTGCCCTCAACCAGGTAGAACTTTACCTCTCCCATACCCCTCCCCCGAGCCTGCAGTGGCAGGCTAGCCTCTTAATCTTAAGGCTTGCTGGATACGCATAAGTTCCGGGCCAGTAGTTTCATCCCCAACGAGTGCACCGTGATCATTAGCTACTAGGCCTGCCTTTACGAAGTAGAGGCCAAAGTTTACGGTGGCGGTCGTGAATTCTACTCCGAACACGCTATTCAGTATCCTTATCTCGTCATCGCTTACACCGGGGTGTACAACACCGCCCCGGTTAGTAACAACGATCATTGAGCCCACGGTGGGTATGTTGGCTAGGTGGCGCTGATATATAGTCTCTACACCCAATACGGACTTTATCTTATCAAGTATAGCCTTGTCTATAAGCGGTGATACTAGAGCGCCACGGTTATTGGCTGCGATTAGGTTCCCCAGGGCAGTCTGCCTAACCTCAAGTATTTCGAGCCTAACCTTGTCGCCGATGTGTTCGCGTAGGTAGTCTAGCTCTTCGGGCTTCACGATGCGTGGAAGGAGTAGTCCATTATCGTTTCCAGCAATCATTACCCCGTTAATTATCATGTCAGCTATTTTGGTCTCAATAACTTCGACGCCTAGGGTCTCCTCTATTTTCTTCTTATCCTTCTCTGTCAGTGTTGGTGGTACTAGCGCTATCTTGTTGTTAGCGTATATGTATACACCTATGTTGGGGTTTCCATGCACATTAAGGTACTCTATCAACTGTAACCCCCAGTATAAGCGGGATAGCCTAGAGGGTAAAGGAGGTTAAGTGGGAGGGCCAGCACACGGCAATTCTCCATACCGCGAAATGTGAAGAAAACTAGTTGGTTTCATAGTGAAGGTTAGCTTGTTGCTTGGCCCTGCTGTATTTTCGATTCTCTTATGAGCATGACTTTTACCTTACCTGTCTCCGGGTCCTTGACTGCCTTGACGGTTACTCTCCTGGGCGGCTTTTCGATGCTCCTAGACCATATGTACTCGTTTACATTGTTGTGTATAATGACATCCTCCTCCTTAACGCCGAAGTGGCGAGCTATGAACTTCCGGACAAGCTTAATGGCGCGTGCTGCACGGTTTGTACGTCTACCCCAGTATACTCTTGAGAGAGGTATCGTGTAAATTGCCTCCTTCTTATCCTTAGGCATGGCTTACACCCCGCTAAGCCTTGAGCTTGGTTCTCCTCCAATGCCTACGCTTCGGGTGGTCACGGAACCTTCGGTTGGTCTTTATTATAACCCATATGGGTACAGAGCGGTTCTGTTTGAGCGCCTTAGCTAGACGTAGCTTTTTACCCAGAGGCTTAAAGTGTGCCATAGCCTCTTCGGCCCCCCGCTGCGGTTGACATGGGCTACTTTCTTTTAATCCTTATACGTGTCTCTCGGTGTGTCCTCTCGTATATTGCCTCGAGGATACGCTTGACGACCTCATCGCTAACAGGTGGTCTTAGCTGGCCAGACTGCACTAGTGCTATAATATTGTCCTCAACAATCTTTGCTAGCTCAGGCCTTACGAGCCTAACGTTTGCAAGTCTCTCCCTAGCCTCTGGTGTGAGTATAGCGCGTAGAAGTGCCTCCCTTCTTGCAGCCTCCTCTTGCTGTCTCCTCCGGAGCTCCTCTTCCATTTGCAGCCTTCTCTGCAGCTCTAGCAGCTTCCGCCTCTTAATCTCTTCAAGCTCGGCATCATAGATGTCGTACTCGGACACTGCCGCCACCCCCTACCCCTGGTTTCCTCCTGCATTTCCATTATTATCCTCTACCCTCGCTAGCTAAGGTACTTCCTTAGCTCGGGATTCTTCTCGGCAAGCTCTTTCATTATCTCGTAGGCGGTGTTGTCGAGTAGACTGCGGCCCCTCGGGCTTAGCGTGCGGCCCTTGCCCCTAACCCTTACAACGAGTCCAGCTCTCTCAAGCTGTTGTAGTATCTTCCTGATAATCGAGCCGGAGCCCTTGGCAAAGTGTTCTGGAGCTACGCCGCGGTTCATGCGGCCGCCGTAGGCGGTGCGTAGCCTCTCAACACCTACGGGGGTGCCGCGCTTGTAGAGCTTCCGGAGTATAGAAGCTGCCCTATAATACCACCAGTCAGGGTCCTCTGGTGGTCTCTCCTTGTGCACGCCGGTCTTCACATAGTAGGCCCATGCTGGCGGTCTTATCTGGGGCATCTTCTTCAGCTTCTCAGCTACGCGCTTTATGAGCAGATCCGCTGGAACCTCTAGCGCTGTAACCATCTCCGCCTCCCCGCTGAGCCCACACTTGCTGAGGCCTTTTTATCAGCTCCACCACTACTCCGAGACTTTCTAGTTTGCGGCTCGGGGCGGTAGAGGACAAAGGTGCGTCCCCTAACATCTAGCAGCCTGGCGTTGAGTCGCTCTGCAACAGTTTTCGCCAACTCTCTGCGGTCAAGCCCGGTAACCTTGATTGCGGACTTCAAAGCCTTAACCTTGACGATACCCTTCTCCTTAAGCCTGCGGTCAATCTCCTTTAACACTGCCTCGGTGAGCCCTTTCTTGCCTATTATAACGTCAGCTGGGCCCTGCTGAACAATCTCCTTCAGCCTTGCAAGCCTGGAACGCATACTAGCGGCTTCCCCGCCTCCTCTGGACGAGAACGTGGCGGTGTATATACCCGCACGCTAGACAGGTTACGACAAGCCTCGTCACGCTGCCGTCCCGGACGAGGCGGTAGCGCGCCGTAACCCCCGGTACGAGTGGAAGACTACAATTTCTACAGACGCCGCGGCGCAGAAAGCGGGGCTTGCGTAGCCTCATAACACGGCGAGTTTCATCAGCCTCTGCTACGAGCCTCCTAGCAAGCTCGTAGTCTCCCCTGCGCACGGCGTCAACAGCTGCCAGGTAGAGGGTACGGATGGCCTGTAGTGCGACATCCCTAGCAAGCTCTCTGGACTTAGCTTTTGAACCAGACACCGGCCCCGAAACCCCTAGCTGGGTAGGGTAGAGCCATGCAGCGGCCCAGGATAAAGCTGGTGCTCGCTGAAGCCGCCCTAGAGACTGTGCCCCGGGAGATATGGGGTCACCCTGCAGTCTACAAGACGGCAAAGCGTCGCGGCAAGACCCCAGCAAGCATACTGCTTGACCGGAGCCTACACCACCAGGCCATGAAGGGTCTACCCGAGGCGGAGAAGAGGGGGCGGCCGGACATAGTCCACATATCGCTCCTCGAAGCGCTTAGCAGCCCGCTAAACCGCGAGGGTCTCCTCGAAACCTATGTGCACACCATAGGCGACTATGCAATATTCATAAAGCCCGAGACTAGGCTCCCGAGAAACTATAACCGGTTCGTAGGCCTCATAGAGCAGCTCTTCGAGATAGGTAGGGTGCCCCCCGAGGGAGAGCCGCTACTCACACTGAAGCCTATGAGTCTTCGCGTACTCCTTGAAACAATCCAGCCCACGAAGATTATATTGTTAGCAGAGGATGGTGAGCCCCGGCGGCTGAGAGAGATCGCGATAGAGCTAGCCCGCGAGGTGGCACCAGCAGTGATAGTAGGAGCCTTCCCTCACGGGGACTTCCGCCCGGAGAATAAGAAGCTAGCAGATGGTATCTACAGCATATACGGTGGGAAGCCCCTTGAAACCTGGACAGTAGTATCACACCTCCTGGCAATCCTTGCAGACCACCTAGGCATAGTATAGGGTGGCAAGGCATGATGTCATCATACTTTACTCCTCTTGAAACAGATCCGGCATTAACTCTGTTAAGTACAGTCGTACTAGCATCAATAGTCTTCCTGCTAATCCTATTGGTCATAGAGGCGCCGCGAAAGTTGCTCACAGCGGTTGCACTCCTAACGGCATTACTACACGCAATCTACACAATAGCTTATGCGAGGATATACAACCTGGAGCTCCATCTTAAACCGCTACTAGACATCTACGTTGACAGTCGCGGCTACGCCTCGGCCACCATAGACGTGGCACAGTTGATAGTAATAGCATTAGCAGCATCTCATGCGAGAGACATCTATACAAAGCTAAGAGAAAAATATATAAAGGCCACACATACGTGAAGAAACGCTAACATGGAGCCTAGCTGCGCGGAAGCCCTCTGGCTGCCGCGGTAGTATAGCCCGGCCAAGTATGCGGGCCTCTCGAGCCCGTGACCCGGGTTCAAATCCCGGCCGCGGCACCAAATCCACATCACTCTTCCATGCAACCCCTACTTAGTTCTACTCATCTCATGTGTCATGCTGTAGCCAAGAAGCATAGGAAGTGCTCTCTTGTCAAGTTGAGCTACATGAATATGCTAGGTAGTAGCTTGAGAAGTAGGTGTCTTAGATAGTTTTAGTGTTTTTGCGGTAAAGTTTTAATAGGATGTGTTATGTTAAAAGCGAATTGACGCGATACTACACAGCCCTTCGGTGACCCCTAATGGTTCATGGCAAGGTTCTCCTTATGACTCCTGGACCTACAATGGTTGATCCAGAAGTCCTCCTGGCTATGGCTAAGCCTACAATCAACCATGTCTCGCCGGAGTTCGATGAAATACATAGTGAAGTCCTCAAGATGCTCTCTGAGGTCTTTGCAACTAAGGGCAGGGTTGTGGTGATACCGGGCAGCGGGACTAGTGCGATGGAGCTGGCACTTAGGAGCGTAGTCAAGCCGGGCTCCAAGGTAGTAGTGCTCAAGGCCGGGTTCTTTGGCGACTACCTGGCCAGAGGAGTTGAGGCCCTAGGGGGTAATGCAGTTGTTATAGAGGCGCCTATCGGTAGGGGGTTCACAGCCAGCGACCTCGAAGCGGTGCTCCGGAAGCATCCCGACGCCGAGGTCGTAGCCTTCCAGCACGTGGATACCTCGACTAGCGTCGCTAACCCGCTCAGAGAGCTAGCCGCTGAGGCCAAGAGGCACGGTGTCAAGGTCCTCGTGGATGGCGTAGCCTCTGTAGGAGGCATGGAAGTTAGACTCGACGATTGGGGTGTGGACGTGTGCTTCACTGGCTCCCAGAAGGCGCTGGGCGTACCTCCGGGCCTGGGTATAGTAGCGTTCAGCAGAGAGTATAGCGAGGAGCTTGAGGGGCGCGAGGGTCCCTGGAGCCTCTACTTCAACATGCCGAAGCTTCTCAAGGAGATGGAGTCGACTAGGAACTATTACGTCACACCGGCTGTTAACCTCGTCTACGCGCTAAGGGAGTCCCTCAGGATAATCCTGGCAGAAGGCCTCAGCGAGAGGTACAAGAGGCACAGGATAATGGCCGAGGCTGTGAGAGCAGCGCTAGAGGCCATGGGACTCAAGCTCGTGGCGGAGGAGGGCTTCCGTGCCGATACAGTTACAGCAGCCTATATACCGGATGGGGTGGAGTGGCCAAAGCTATACTCGGGTATGAGGGCCCGCGGTATAGAGATAGCCGGGGGCTTGGGGGAGCTTAAGGGTAGGATCTTCAGGATAGGCCATATGGGCCAAACAGGCTACACCGATATAGCGGCCACGATAGCGGCGCTCGAGAGGACCCTCAAGTCCCTCGGATACGACCTAGAGCTAGGCTCCGGCCTGAGGGCTCTCCAGGAGAAGCTACACGAGCACGGCGTCTAGCGCTTATGCACAGATTCGCTTGCGAACCCTCACATAATGATTCACTCGAGAATTCACAAACTTTTTGTATAGTTATGTTTCTAACACGTATTCATGCTATGTGATTAGTGTTGTAGAAAAGCTGAGCTAGAAGAAAAATCGACTAGTTGGTGGAACCACTTGCGGCTCAATGTAGATAATGCTATTGTATCCTTGCCTTGTTTGGTGTAATGGTTCCTAAGTGGTGGACTTGGCTAGCTTTTCTGCTAAGTGTCTTGCTAGTCTGGAGTGTTTCTGTTCCTCCTCTTTCAATAGTTTGAATAGACGGTATAGCGTGGTGCCAGGCTCTACTAGTTTCAACAAGTCGTCATAGCTTGTCTCTGCGAGGGTTTCGATGGTGATATGTGCTTTTACCCGCTCTGCTAGTCTGTCCTGTGTTTCCTGCGGCTGGTACTCTGCCAGTTCTCGTGCTAGGAGTTGTATCTCTGTGGCAGCGCGTATTATCGCCCATGCTATCTCGCGGTGTAGGATGCTGTCCGAGGCTATGATGAATAGCTTCCAGCGTAGATCAGGGTTGGCAGCCTCCCTGGCCATGTTAGCGTAGGCGTCCGCTTCGCTAGCCTCGTCTAATGCTATGGCTTCAAGCGTTTTCTTAACCTCGCTAAGATTCTCCCTGATCTTGCTGAGGCGGAGTCTTAGATCGTCTAGGTTCTGAGTCAAGGCTATGAAACCTAATTGTAGGTTAACAGCAGGGGGTCGTGCTAGAAAATCTTTCGGCTGGAAAAGAGGCTGTGCATGTTATTTGGGGCTTTAATGCGGCCTTGCAGAGCTTGGATTCGGCTATGAAAGTTGGTGTGTCTCTTGTACCTGGACTCCGTTACATCAGATGCTAGGAGAGGTAGTGTCTTGCATTATTCTCTCATCCCCTTGCAGTCTATGCCTAGAAATTCCCAGCATGAAACTGTTTCTATAGGGAATGTTCCCATTGTGGTAGGAGGTAATGCTAATTCCCTAGGCATTATGTGTACATGGTGTGTGGGAGTGGTGTATTGCTCGTAGCTGGGGTTGATGGTGGTGCCACCTCTACAAAGGCTATTGTTGCTAGCCTAGAGACGGGCAGTGTCTGGGCAGGTTTAGCTGGGCCTTCAAACCCGGTAAACGTTGGGGCTGTTGAAGCTGGTAGGAATATCGTTGCAGCTATAGAAGCGGCGCTGAGGGGTACAGGATATAGCATAGATGATGTTGTAGTGGTGGTTGCAGGTCTTGCAGGGCTCGACAGCGCCATCGTCCGGAGACAGCTAGAATCCTACGTGAAGGAGTCTAGCGGGCTTGGAGACCGCCTCGTAGTAGAGCATGACGCACATATAGCGTTGATGCATGCTAGCCGAGGTGCTCCAGGCCTGGTAGTTATAGCTGGTACTGGCAGCATAGCATACGCATACACTGCCCGTGGTGAACGCGTAGTAGTGGGTGATCGTGGCTGGCTCTTAGGCGATGAGGGCAGCGGGTTCTGGGTTGCACGTGTAGCGTTGCGTAGGCTGGCACGGAGCCTTGACGGCCGTAGTGGCTGGGATTGCCTCAGCCGTGGTCTAGCAGTGCGGCTCGGGGTAACCAGCAGTGATGAACTAATGTACTGGTTCTACTTGACCCGCGGGAGGATAGATAGAATTGCTGCAGTAGCTAGGCACGTAGTAGAGCTTGCAGACGAAGGATGTAGCGAGGCTATACACATACTTGAAGAGGGAGCTATGCTGTTGGCTGAAGCAGCTATAGTTGCAGCTAGGAGGACTGGCATAGTACAAGCCTACTATACGGGCTCAATGTTCCGGAGTAGGGTGTTTAGGAGAGTGTTTACCGAGAGGTTGAGCCGGCATGGCATTAAAGCAGTGGAGAGGAGGATATATCCTGCTGTTGGCGCTCTACTATTAGCGCTACGTAGTGCCGGCTACAAGGGTGATATAGTGCAGCTGCTAACCCATGCAGAGTCTATTGCCGAGAAGCTATACTCTGATTAGCGGAATGGAAAGAATTAAATAAGGGAGTGGCGAGCTGCATCCCTATCGTAAGATTTAGCAGAGGGTGTAGCATAGATATGTATAGGGTCGTAGCTAGGACAGTCCTCATTCTTCTCCTGGCGGCTCTACTAGCATCTAATACTGTCTATGCAACACCTAGCTGGGCTAAGGAGGGTAATTGGGCAAAGTACAAGTTTAGGATGGAGATTAGTGGCGAGGCACTCACCATGTTCATGGGCTTGGACAAAATGTCAATCGAAGGCATGGTGAAGGTTGAGATAGTGTCCGTGGATGAGAACGGGTTCACCGCGCTGTCGAGTCTGGAGGACTACAAGGTTGAGCCGGAAACAATCGCGCAAATGATTTCTACTGAGATGCTCAACATGAACGTTGATAGTCAGCAGCACATAGAGTTTAGCAAGGAGCCAAGCATGGTGGACATGGGCTTCTACGTGGACCCTGCCAAGCTACCCGAGGATGGCAAAGTTGAGCTAACACATCCAGAGTTTGGAACAATTACGGCAGTCTACGACAAGGAGACAGGTTGGCTGCTAGAAGCCGAGGCTAGGGCAGAGCAGGATGGTATGAAAACCTACTTCATGGTGGAGCTTTTAGACAGTAACTTCGTAGGTAAAGGTGGCGGTGTTACTAGCAATGCGTTACTCTATGGAGCTATTGTGGGAGTAGTGGTGGTAACTTTAGTAGCGTTCATAACCCTAAAACGTAAGAGCTAAAACTTGCAGCTAAGGCTTTCGGAGATGCTTCTTACCTCACGTAGTTTTTGAAGAGTTCTCATCCCCTCCCCGGCTAGACAGTATCTCGACTCGTCGCGCACCGCAATAAGGCCTTGCCCATAGCCCTGTAAGGGTCTCCTGAGCCTGCAATGGTAATGCCAGCCTGGCTACGGTACTTCTTCCTAGTCATGGCAGTGCTCTAAGCTTCTCAAGGCTCTACTTAACCTGCATCGTTGCTGCCGAACCAGTCATGGCTCTAGCTACAATAGGATTAATGGCAGACGGCATTTACTGTCACGGTGCACTTGTAACAGAGCAGCCGGTAACACAGTAACATTCACGACGCAGCGTGAAGGGAATATGTCAGCTCTGCAACCAGGGCTTAAAGGGAGCCGGTAAACCCAGCACCTTAAACGAGGCTAGTAAAGCTAGGGATAGAAGCTTTAAAACAAGCCGTGGCCAGCCCCATTGGTTAGATTATAAACTAGCTCTTCCAATACCACAACTAGTTTAACTAGAATATTTAAACAGAGTTTACAAAAATTCTAGACGAATCGTCTGTTAGTTGAGGTTATCGTACAGAATTAAAAACTGTAGGTTTGCGCGGCTTGGGCGAACTGGAGTATGGATACCAGCAAAAGGATGTTAGGAGCTGCAATCTCCGCCTTTTCCGGCAAAGTACTCGCTGAGCTGCTCAACATACTTGAACCCGTTATCGGGGAATATCAGGATATAGTCTCCTGGCTCGATTTCGCCCTTCTCCAAGAGTTTTAGGAAGGCTGCAGCTACGGCACCACTACTTAGGCCAGGTAGTATACCATCACGCCGTGCAACACGTAGCAGCGCTTCAATAGCTTCGCAACGTTTAACTTCGACTATATTGTCAGGCTTTGCCCAGTGAACCCATTTCATGCCGGTTTCGATACGGCGTATACCAGGTATAACCTCGCCCCTAGCTGGCTGTACGCCATAGACTCTTATGCCGCTCATGCGTGAGCGGAAGTAGAGCGTGAGCGCTGCGAGATGCCCTGAGGTTCCTAGCCCGCCAATGATGCCTTTCGGTTTTACTCCTGCATGCTTTAGTTGTAGCTCAAGCTCTTTAGCTGTGTACTTCAAATGCACGAGGAAGTTGGCATCATTATTGAACTGGTCCACGTGTAGTGCGTTGCTACGCTTAGCCTCTGTCTTAACATCCTCTATGAGGTCTACCGTTAGCTGTTTATCGGTTCTAATAACTTCGGCTCCAAGCGCTTTAAGGAGAACATCGCTAGCCTTCTGTATAGTCTTTGGTATCCACAGCTTAACCCTGAATCCATGAATAGCGCCCATTGCGGCGAGCGCCATACCCGTATTGGTTGACGTGGTTTCGTAGACTTCTCTGCCTCTCCAGCCAGTTTCAAGGGCGCGTACAATCATGTACCAGCCGATTCTATCTTTCACGCTCATACTGTACGGGTTATACCACTCGAGCTTAGCCCATACTCGATATCCGTCCGTTGAGAGGCTCTCTAGCCTAACAAGCGGCGTCGGCCAGTTACGGTAGAGGAGTTCTAGGCTGCTCTTAAACACGCGTAATGGCTCGGGGTTTATGTCGTCATAGAATCCTAGCTCCTCAAGGCTGATGGTGATGTTGATAGGTGTGCTATACGATATGGGTACGCGTTTCACCCCAATGTAGTTGAGCGCCCAGTAGAGCATGTTGGAATCTTCTTCGGCAACTCTATAGCTTGCATCGACGGCAATAGTTCTGTAAACATTTCCTGCTGAAAGTAAGGCAGTAATAGTGTCTAGAACGTCCTGAAGCTCAACAGGTTTAAGAGGTGTTATCGACTTTATATCAACGATCTTATACCCTATTACGACCACCCCCTAACGAGATATTTCACATAAGCTTATATAATGGTATGTTCAAGCGGGGGATTTCGAAGCAGACGCGGTGTCGGCTGGTCTTTGGAGGAAAAAGCTTGCGAGTAAGTGCAGCCCTTATAACATCGTCCTTTGTAACGGTGATGCAAGGGCGCCACGAGGTTACTGTTACGCACGGCGACCCATAGTCTAGAAGTATGGCTGGAACCAGTTTAGCGCCAAGCCTTTTAAGAGCCTCAACTCTATGATGTCCATCCAGTATTATGTAATGCTTCCTTTCAACCAGTATGGGGCGCATTAGTACGCCGCTGCTCCTAATTTCATCTATGAGCCTCTCTACATGACTCTCAACGACTTTCTCGTGAGGCTTAAGCCTCGAGATCTCTACGAGTTTAAGCTCGTAGTATTCTAGCCTCTGCCTACCCGTCAGCCCTGAGTGAGTCATAACTTTCCCTGCGTTAATAGTGAAAATAATGTACGTATTTATCTTTAGCGCAGGTTAAAATGAAGGTTTGGCGTATACGCCTAGAACTAGACTTGAAAACCATCAAGAAGCTGCGGCAGGCATGTAGTTGGAGCTGCGGGGTACCCAGGCCTATCCAGGACCTGCTGCTTCCAAGCATCTCTACTTAAGCTTGTATTGTACCCACTAGCATAGGGGAGGCGGAAAAGCCAGTCAGACTATGGAGCGGTACTGTGCAGTACAGAAGCTGTGCTGAGGATGTGTGAAGAGGAGTAGTATGGCGCCGGGGGCGGGATTTGAACCCGCGCGGCCTTGTCGGCCACCGGCTCTCCAGGCCGGCCCCTTGGACCGCTCGGGCACCCCGGCGCCCAGGGCTGCCGGGTTAGTGTTCTCTACCACGGTGTGTGGGGGTTAGAGTTTTGCTCTGCGGTATGTCGAAGTCTATAGGGTCCAGGCTTTTGCTCCAGGGGTTCTCTAGTTATTGTTGATGGTAGTGTCTATTTATACCATAACCTTGCTAAGCAGTTACAAGAATAGGAGCGTTCCTGCAGCCTCGTAGCGCGTTCCTGGAGTCTCAGTCTGCTATGCCTGGGCTTAGGCCAGGCTATACTTCTGGTGTGATGTCTCGAGCGGTGTATTGCGGTATGGTTATTGTGGAAGGATGTGCAGCCTACGGGGTTTAAGTCTCTGTGTGCTGTACCTTGGCATCTAACGCTGATTCTAGCAAGCCTTGTAGATGTTAAGTTCTCTAGAGGCTTCGGTCGAGTTGTCCCACGGGCCTTCATGGCGGTATATTGTTGTGCCGAAACAGTGTTTTTGGTTAACAAAGCTCTCGGACTACAGGTTTACAGCTAGAAACTGGGAAGTACGGTCTGGGTCTAGGAGAGGTTGTTGCCTGGCTAAAACATGTTGTAGGCTACTACCGCAGTCTTATCTCGATATAGACGTCCTCGGGAACCCTAACCCTCATAATTTGCCTAATGACTCTCTCGTCTGCGTCGAGAATCACTAGCCTCTTATGGATGCGTAGCTCCCACTTGTCCCACTTCTTTGAACCCTCACCATGCGGCAGCTTTAGTGTTGGCACTATGAGTCTCCGCGTTGGGAGGGGTATCGGGCCGCGCATCCGGACGCCTGTTTTCTTGGCAATAGCCTTTATCTGCTCTACAACTTGGTTGAGGCTCTCAACATTAGTACTCCAAAGCTTGATCTCGGCCTTCTGTACCATGCGGCTTACGCCCCCGAGCACCCTACTGGCTTCGCTACCGGGTTTAAAGCTCTTAACATGGAGAAGCCTTGGTTGGAACAGGTAGTAGAGAGGAAGATTGATGTATGGAGGTGATAATAGGGTTATCGGAACCGGACGTGAGTGTTTCGCACTGCTAAAAACGCGGTAGCTGGAAACAGTAAAAGAGATTATTTGGGCTTACTTCTTAGCCCTTATCTCAACCTTGGCAGGCTTGACGTCTACGACGATGCCGATGCCGATGGTCTTACCCATGTCTCTCATTGCGAACCTGCCTAGCTGTGGGAACTCGCTGTACTTCTCGATTACCATTGGCTTAATTGGCTTGAACTTCACGATGGCGGCATCGCCGGCCTTTAGGAACTGTGGGTTCTTCTCAATTACCTGGCCGGTTCTCGGGTCTAGCTTAGCCTGTATCTCAGTTATCCTGGCGGCAATGCTGGCGGTGTGTGCGTGTATTACTGGTGTGTAGCCGACGGTGATGGCGCTTGGGTGCCAGATGACGAAGATCCTTGCTGTAAACTCCTCAGCAACTGTTGGTGGCTTGTCTACGTGGCCAGCTACGTCGCCACGCCTAATGTCCTTCTTGGATATGCCACGTACGTTGAAGCCGATGTTGTCGCCGGGCTCGGCCTGCTGTAATGGCTGGTGGTGCATCTCGATGCTCCTAACCTCGCCGACCACACCCGGTGGCATGAAGACGACCTTGTCACCTACCTTTAGCACGCCAGTCTCTACTCTGCCTACTGGTACAGTGCCAACGCCTGGGATCGAGTAGACGTTCTGTATTGGTATCCTTAGCGGCTTGTCTACAGGCTTCTTTGGTGGCTGTATGTAGGTGTCAAGGGCCTCTACTAGGGTTGGACCATTGTACCATGGCATGTTGGGGCTCCGCTCGATTAGGTTCTCGCCAGTCCATGCAGATACTGGTATGAATGGTATCTGGTCTACCTTGTAGCCTAGGCTCTTCATGAACTTCTTGAGGAATGCTACGATCTGCTCGTACCTCTGCTTGCTGTATGGAGGCTCGGTTGCATCCATCTTGTTTACAGCAACGATTAGCTGGTCAATACCCATAGTCTTTGCTAGAATTAGGTGCTCACGTGTCTGACCCTCTGCGCTCATACCGGCCTCGAACTCACCCCTCCTCGCCGATACTACTAGTATGGCAGCGTCGGCCTGGCTGGCACCGGTGATCATGTTCTTTACGAAGTCTCTGTGACCTGGCGCGTCGATGATAGTGAAGTAGTACTTCTTTGTCTCGAACTTTACGAAGGTTAGGTCAATGGTTACGCCGCGCTCTCTCTCCTCCTTTAGCCTGTCTAGAAGCCATGCGTACTTGAAGGACTCCTTACCCTTCTTCTTAGCCTCTTCCTCTAGCATCTTTATCGTCTTCTCATCGACGAAGCCTAGTCGGTATAGTAGGTGGCCTACCAGCGTGCTCTTACCGTGGTCTACGTGACCTATGACTACCAGGTTTATGTGTGGCTTCTGCTGGCTCATAATCCGCACCCGCTACCTTCACTCCACGCCGGAAGGCTGACATAGGTGAAGAGAGTCTTATAAATATTTAGGATAAGTGTAGCTCCGAGCCAGTAAGACAGCCAAGAAATAATGGGGTAGCAGCCATAAAAGGGGCTATCTTGAGCTGAGAGCGATACGCTCGATTTCCTCCTTCTTCCTTATAGCGTAGCTCTTTGTGTCGCCCTGGGCTGCAGCTATTATCTCCTCAGCTAGGCACTCCTCTATAGATTTTGGATTGTTGAAGGCGCACATCCTAGCTCCTTCTGTGAGGTGTTTGAGGGCGACATCAACTCGGTGCTGTGGCGACACGTCTACAGCGACGAAGTAGGTTATACCACCATACATGATCCTTGTAACGTCTTCGCGTGGTGCGGCATTTTCTATAGCGCGTACCAGTACCTGGATTGGGTTCTCGCCTGTCCGCAGGTATATGATCTCGAAGGCCTGCTTGACTATATTGTATGCTAGATGCTTCTTACCCATATTCCTGCCGGGTCTCATCAGCTTGTTTATTAGCCTCTCAACAATGGGTACCTCGGCCTTGCCAAAGCGGCGGTGCTCGTGTCGGCCACCCGTGTGGGGGAGCCAGACAGGCTTGAGGCTTATGTACCTCTTAAGGCTGGGGTCTCTAATCTCTACGCCCTCAAAGCTCCACTTTCCGAAGAGCTTTATCTCGGCGGGGTCTATGCCAACCTTAACCTCGCTTTGCTCTGTAGCAGCCATACAGCCCCCCACGCACCCGGAGCCTTTACAGCACCGGGTAATTAAGGCTCCACTCTAACGGGCTCTGAGGCCTCCGATAGGTAGATACGGGTATGCGTGGCTGAATCCTAGTCCGTGACAGGGAGAGCTACGGGGAAGAGCCTATGCCTCCTCCACGGGGCAGTGATGTCCTCTTACAAGCTCGCAGTATAAATGCGATGATAATGCCCAGCCCTCCGCATATACCTGTGATAGTTCTTGAGCTCGAGGATGGTCGCGAGTTTACACTCTACAATGTGCCCTTCGAGATTGTGCAGGCTATAAACAAGCTGCAGCACGAGGAGCTTACGACTCCTGGTGAGCGCGAAACAGTCTTCGAGCTACTTGTAGATCTCCGTGAGCTAGTGAGCGAGCTCGGCAAGCGTCTCGAGTACGTGGTTATAGACGAGATAGACTATGCCACGGCGCTCTACACTGCCAAGGTAAGCTTCATACTCCAGGAAGGTATATACATGATGCGCCGGATGGTTCCCAGCCATGCTGTGTTCCTAGCTCTACTATTCAACAAGCCGATATACGTGTCTAAGAGGCTCGTGGATGAGCAGGAGGAGTACGAGAGGATGATGCGTGAGGAGAGCGAGGAGCAGCAAGAGTAACGCAAGCTACACGATGACTCCTAAACCGGTGTATCTGGAAATAGTCCCTAATGTTTTAGTTTGACGGCTAGCGCTGTGGTTTTTGCTTTCTCCCCTCAAGGATAGCTCTTAGCGATACACCGTTAACGGTTACAACCCTATAGCGTACGCCAGGTATGTCACCCATTGAGCGGCCGCGTGGACCACCAATACCCTCAATTAACACTTCGTCATGCTCGTCAACTACTAGTAGGCCACCGTCGCCCGGAACAAATGCTGTGACTATGCGGCCATTCTTGATTAGCTGTACACGTACACACTTACGTACGGCGGAGTTTGGCTGACGTGCTTCAACGCCAACCTTCTCTAGTACTATGCCTCTAGCCATGGGTGCCCCTTCGAGTGGATCATACTTCTTCTTTAGGCCGAGCATTCTTATCTTGAACTCGCGCTCGCTCCAGCGGAACTTTAACCTCTTCCTCCTAAGCTTTCTCGCCGCGAATAGGCCGTTAGGCGATTTCTTACCCGTCACGGCGTACCGGCCTCCACATATTATCGCTGGGGCTCCAGCCTAGCCCTTTTCAAGCTTACCTTATCTTTATGTCATCTATGTCGAAGTAGCGCTTGAGCACAAGCCTCGCAATGTTGACCTTTCTGCCGCCCTTACCGATAGCTCTGCCCTTATCGTTGGGGTCTACGGTGACGTATAGTATCTTCCTGCCATTCCGCTGTGCAAGCCTTATCCCGAGGACACGTGCAGGAGCAAAGATATTCTTAACCATAGCTTCAAGGTCGTCTGCGTGCTCTATAACCTCAATCTCCTTGCCGAGCAGCCTCCTCAACTTGTTTATGTTTGCTCCGCGGCGTCCTATGGCCTTGCCAGCATCGCCCGGCCTCACTATGAAGATTATGCGATTGTTCTCGTTATCTATGATGCAGTCCCTGGCTACTGCGCCGGTTAGATCCTGAAGTAGTGCCATGTACTTCATTTCTTCAACTGTTAGCTTGATATTCGCCAAGGCTCAGCCTCTCCCCCTTCACCCGCTACTTGTCTGTGATGCGGCTTCTATGAGGTCGAGTATACGAGAGTTTCCTGGGTCGAGTATTGCGAGGCTTGCAACTGTAAATGGTTTACCACAAACAGAGCCAAGCTCAACACTTGTACCCGGGTAGACGTAGACTGGGATTCCACTTAGCTTAGCGTAGTATAGGATGTCGTTGCGTATCTCTGGCGGGGCGTTAGCAGCAACAATTACTGCCTTAGCCTTGCCAAGTTTTACGTACTTGAGCGTTTTCCGGGAGCCGAGTATGACCTTGCCTGTTTTGAGGGCGTTGACAAGCTCCTTTTCGATATCCGTAACCTGAACCTGACTCATAACGGCTCACCCCGACCCAGCACCGGCTCCGGTGGAGCCCTTAACTGTTCTGGCTAGCGCGGTCGGGCTCATACGTACCTCAACCATCCCGGTGCCTACACGTATGACCCCGCCAACTATAACGGTCTCGGCTACACCTAGCAGCCTATCAACCTCGCCCTCAACTGCAGCAGCGTAGAGGTTCTGGGTGGTCATCTCGAAGGCTGCCCTAGCGAATGGGCTAGGCTTCTCACCGCTTACACCATGCCTACCTATCTGTCTAACTCTACCAGTCATGGTCATTATGTCGGCTACAAGCATTAAGTGCCTTATGTCTACGTCTAGACCTTGTTCATCAAGTACATCTTTCATCTCCCTTATCAGCATAGTCCTAGCGGCCTCTATGCCGAGAACCTCTTCGATCTCATGGATGCTATTCGTGTAGATGCGCCTCGGATCAACACCGGGGACTTCAAGGACCTCCTTGAGATTACTGCCCTCAGTCACGAGGAAGTATTCAGTCCTGCCGTCCGGCCCTGTTATGGATTGTATTATGACGCGTCTAATCTTCCTTATACCCTTTATCTTCGCGTTGAGGATCTTCTCCCTCTTCTTCTGAAGGTCTATAATGCTAAAGCCTTCACTAATCTCTATCGGTATGTAGAGTACTAATGGGTTGGATGGGTCTTGCTCAACCTTGCCGAGCTTAAGCCTTTCTAGGGCCTTCTTCACCTGCTCTACAGTCACTCCTTTATCCTCAAGCATTACTGGGTCAAGTTTGATAACCATTCTCATGTTGACAAGGTCTATGTCAACTTCCGACGCTACGTTGATGACCCTCGTAAACTCTATGCGGCGGGCAACCTCCTTAGCCTTATTCTCATCATAGCGGTGCTCCTCGTCCAGGTAAATGTGCATTATTGGTGTTGAAGGCTCCCTCCTGGCATCCACAAGTTCTATGAAGCGTGGTAGGCCTAGCGTAACGTTGAACTCACGTATGCCAGCGTAGTGGAATGTACGTAGGGTCATCTGTGTGCCTGGCTCGCCAATGGATTGTGCTGCCACCGTACCCACTGGCTCGCCTGGTTCAACCTTGCTATACTCGTACTCATATAGGACGTTGACAATTATCTTCTTGGCTTCCTCGGGTGTAAGTCCGTGCTTCTCTGTTGTTGCCTTTAACTTCTCTACTAACTCGTCGTAGATTCTCTTTGGTAGCCTTCTAGCAGCATCTTCGAGTGCGGGTCTTATCTGCTCCTCAAGCTTCTCCCATTCATGTATGAGGCCCTGCACAGCTGGCATCCCGCTACACCCTCCAGCCTATTACACGCTCTATTTCGCGGTCTATGTTTACGGCCTTGCCATGGGCGCTCTTCATCGGGTCTACACCGTCTTCGCCATAGCTGAACTGTACTATCTCGCCGTAGGGGGTTCTAACTGTTCCGTCGTACTCTACTCGTAGGTCCTGCAGTGCGTTGATCAGCCTTCTCTGCATGTAGCCGCTCTGCGATGTACGGACAGCAGTGTCTACCAGGCCTTCACGGCCGCCGGCAGCGTGGAAGAACACCTCTACTGGTGTTAGGCCGAGGTAGAAGCTGTGGTAGACGAAGCCACGGGCTGCTGGACCCAGGTCGCCTGGCTTGAAGTGTGGCAGGAATCTGTCGCGGTAGCCGCGGTATATTCTCTCGCCGCGTACGGACTGCTGGCCTAGTAGTGCAGCCATCTGGGTTATGTTCAGCTCGTTGCCGCGCGCACCAGTACGGGCCATTATGAAGACGTTGTTGAATGGGTCAAGGTAGTTCACGACAATGTCTTCAACCTTCTTACGGGCATCGGATAGCGCGTCGAGGATACGTAGCTCGAGAGTCTCCTCTAGCGTTCTGCCGGGTACAGGCTCTAGCTTGCCCTGACGATACTGCTCAATTAGCTCCTTAACTCTCTCCTCAGCCTCCCTTAGTACAACCTTTATCTTTTCATGTGCCTCGGGTGGCAGTGCAACGTCGTCAACAGTCATTGTGAAGCCTCTCTTCTCGATGAACCTTATGAACATCTTGAACATGTTGTCGTACACGTACCTGGCGTAGTCGGTACCATACTCTTTCACGAGCCAGTGCATCATGTTCTCTGGTTGCTCAGCACCAATAGCCTTCTTATCTAGGACACCGGTTAGCAGTTCACCCTTCTTGATTACTATGAAGGAGTCGTTCCAGCACCACTCGTCCTCGCACATGAATATGCCTGCTGATACTCTTGCCTTACCCTTGAAGTTGAAGTCTTTCGGTAGGAAGAGGCTTACTAGCTGCTTACCGGTCCACCTCTTCTTCGGAGATAGTATGGCGGGTTCTGGTATCTCGCCGCGGTAACCAGCAGCCGACAGCAGGTCTATTACGTCCTCTTGCGTGAGTAGTGTAGCCTTGCTAGTCAACAGGTAGGCGCCACTGATGTAGTCTTGCAGGCCACCAATAATCGGGCCGCCGTAGCGCGGGGATAGTATGTGGTACTGCACCAGCATTAGTTCCCTAGCCTCGGCTTGTGCCTCTTCAGTTCTCGGCACGTGGAGGTTCATCTCGTCGCCGTCGAAGTCGGCGTTGTATGGCGGGCATACCAGCAGGTTGAGGCGGAAAGTCTTGCCGGGCAGCACCTTGACTATGTGAGCCATTATGGACATGCGGTGTAGGCTTGGCTGACGGTTGAACAATACTATGTCGCCATCGCGCAAGTGTCTCTCGACGAACCAGCCGGGCTCAAGCATCTCTGCTATACGCTTGCGGTCAGCATAGCGTAGGTCTATCTTCCTACCATCCTTTGTTATAACATAGTTGGCGCCGGGCCAGCGGTCCGGCCCATTGAGCACGTAACGACGCATCTCCTCAATATTCCATGGGGTTACCGGTGTCCTCACGGTGAGCGTCTTAGCTATCTCGATGGGTACGCCGACCTCGTTAATGCTGATGTTCGGGTCTGGCGATATCACAGTGCGTGCCGAGTAGTCTACACGCTTACCGCTAAGGTTGCCGCGGAACCGGCCCTCCTTACCCTTGAGCCTTTGTGCTAGGCCTTTGAGCGGCCTGCCGCCACGGTGTCTCGCAACGGGTATGCGTGGAAGCTCATTGTCGAAGTATGTTGCTACGTGGTACTGGAGTAGGGTCCAGTGCTCATCTATCAGAGTTTGTGGTGCACCGCTATCTATGAGTTCGCGAAGCCTCTCATTAGTCCTAACAATGTCTGCAAGCTTGTGTGTTAGATCGTCCTCGGCACGTATACCAGTTTCAAGGACTATTGAGGGTCTCACATGTATCGGTGGGACCGGTAAGACAGTCAGCACCATCCACTCTGGCCTAGCGCTCTCAGGGTCAAAGCCTAGAAGCCTAGCATCATCGTTGGGCACTCTCTCAAGTCTAGACCTTATTTCGAGCGGGTTTAGCTGTACACGTCCTTCAGGACGGTCCTCATAGAACGTGTATGGCTTCTCGAAGACTATCTTGTACTGTCTTGTGCCACAGTGTGGGCACTCAGTAACCTTTGCAGCCTTCCTCTTCACGACAGCGACTAGCATTTTTGCTAGGAGTGGCCACCTCTCCTCAAGCCTCTCAAGGAGTCTTAGATACCTCTTAGCCTCGTTCTCTGGCAACAGTAGCCTGCCGCACTGCCTACAGGTTGCCCGTAGCACGTCGTAGATGTACTTGGCGAAGCCGACATGTATAACGGGCCTTACAAGCTCTATGCGTCCAAAGTGTCCTGGACAGCCCTTAGCATCGTTTCCGCATGTGGGGCATATCTGGCCGGGCGCGATGGCGCCGAGGCGTGGATCCATTAGGCCGCCTGGTATGGGGCGACCATCCTCGTCGTATAGCTCACTTGTAACGATTGCCGTTACGGACATCTTACGTATCTCGTCGGGAGAGAGTATCCCGAACTTAACCTCCCTAATGATCTTCTCCTCGACCACCATGATCTCTCACCTTGAGAGGGGTTGTTCACGGCTTCCACTCGTGCTTTGATGCGAGTTTGAGCCTGGGCATGATACACATGCTCATAAGCTCCTGAAGTAGCAGCTTGAACGCGTAGGGTACGATCACAGCCGCTATCTTGCCCTTATCGCCGTGAACTGGGCATATGTATCCGCGTTTGTTGCGGTCAAACCATGCTATGTGGCCACACAGTTCGCACACGTATAGCACGTAGCGGTCGCTGCTCTCCAGCATACGCTCCCTTAGCAGCATAGCTGCGCCATGGCCTACGAGGCAGTCGCGCTCCATCTCGCCAAAGCGTAGACCTCCCTCTCTTGCACGACCCTCAGTGGGCTGTCTCGTCAACACCTGGACTGGGCCGCGTGCCCTTGCATGTATCTTGTCTGCAACCATGTGGTGCAGCTTCTGGTAGTACACAAGGCCTATCAGTATAGGTGTCCTTATCATCTCGCCTGTACGTCCGTCATACATTATCTCGGTGCCGTCGGGCGCATAGCCTGTTTTCAGCAGCTCTATGCGGAGGTTTTCGATCGACTCCTTGGCGAATGGAGTGCCGTCAACGAATCTCGCGTAAATGGCGGCGTATTTGCCCGCTATAGTCTCGAATAGTTGGCCAAGGGTCATACGAGATGGGAATGCATGTGGGTTGATTATTAGGTCTGGTGTTATACCGTCCTCCGTGAATGGCATGTCGTACTGTGGTATTAGCATGCCGATTACGCCCTTCTGCCCGTGTCTCGAGGCGAACTTGTCACCTAGCTCTGGGATGCGCTGGTCCCTCACCCTAACCTTTACCAGTTTATAGCCCTCAATATTCTCCGTTATTATGACAGTATCTACTACACCCTTCTCGCCGTGCCTCATCGTTACTGAAGTATCTCTCTTTCTCACGGTCACAGTGCCGAACTCGCGGTACTCCTCCATGAATCTCGGTGGGCTCGTCTTGCCTATCAGCACCTCGCCGCCCTTAACCTCGACCTCTGGGCTTATAATGCCATCAGCGTCGAGCTTCTTGTACATTTCCGGCGGCTTAGAGCCCTCAACGTTTGCCTCCGGTATCTCGATCTTGTCGCTTAAGCCGCCAGGATACCTCCTCTCCTCCGTGGCGTATAGCCTGAAGAACGTTGAGCGTGCGAGGCCGCGATCTATCGAAGACTTATTCATTATTACTGCGTCCTCGATATTGTAGCCGGTAAACGACATTACAGCGACAACCATGTTCTGACCGGCAGGCCGATCGTTGTAGCCCATTAGCTCGAGTGCCCTAGTCTGCACTAGCGGCTTCTCGGGGTAGTGTAGTAGGTGTGAGCGCGTATCAACACGTATCTGGAAGTTTGCAGCGTAGAGGCCAAGGGCCTGCTTAGCCATTGCAGCCTGGTAGGTGTTGCGTGGCGACTGGTTATGCTCAGCGTAGGGTATTGTACTCGCTGTTACGCCGAAGATACCCGCGGGCCATATCTCCATGTGGGTATGCTCTGGCGTTAAGTCTTCAGGGTTAAGGGCTATGTAGGTGTTCTCCTCCTCCTCGGCGTCGAGGAACTCTACGATACCGTTGCGCACCAGGTCGCTAAACCTCCACTCTCCCTTCCTGAGCTTTTCTGCGTGCTCTGGTCTGTAGAGGAGCTTGCCGCTCTCGACTACGAATACCGGCCTCATTATCCTGCCTGGATCGGTGTTTATGTAGACCTCGTTGATGGTTTCAGTTCTGTAGACGGAGACACTAACCTCGTAGTGTAGCTTGCCGCTCCTTCTCAGCTTCCTAAGCTCCTCTGCAAGCTTCTCCCCGTCTGGGTGGTAGCCTATCAGTCTGCCGTTGAGGAACACCTTGCTCCACTTGATGTATTCTGGCGGGTAGTATCCTTGTTTGCGTACCTCCTCGAAGAGTTCCACGGCATCCCTGACGCCCATGCTGTAGAGGAGCTTCTCAACATCCTTGTCGTCGACTCCGGCGGACACATAAGCCATGAGAGCAAGGTTCTTTACTAGGCCACAGTTGGGGCCTTCGGGTGTCTCGAATGGGCATATCCGGCCCCACTGTGTGCCGTGCACGTCGCGTGCCTCGAAGTGTGGCTGTGTCCTGCTGAGCTGGGAGACTACTCTACGTAGGTGGCTGAGCATTGATAGCCAGTTGGTACGGTCGAGTATCTGGCTTACACCGGTCCTCTGCCCTGGCCAGTTGCCGGTGGCTAGTGCTTCGCGTAGCCTGTTTGTAATTATGTCTGAACGTATGATCATCCGGAGACTTATGTGACGGCCTCTTGCGCGTAGCTTCTCTAGCTGCTGTCTTATGTCGTAGGCTAGTGCCCTCATCGCGATTCTAAACACCATTGCTATGAGGTCGCCTGCCAGTAGTACACGCTTGTTTGCATAATGGTCCTTGTCGTCCTCCTTTCTGCGGCCAGCAACGTACTCTAACAGTTTGGCCGCCATCTGTCCGAGGAATAGGGCTTTCCTAATCCTATCCTTCGGGCTTGTGCCGATGTGTGGGAATAGTATTGTGTCTAGTATCCTCTCTGCAACACGGATACGCTGCTCACGTGGCTTGGCGAGGCCTTCGCGGAACCTGCTACCCACGTAGTCCAGAGCGTCCTCAACAGTGTTTATGGCCCTAGCTTGCTCCAGGGATGGTATTAGCATTTGCTGTATCTGCGGGTCAGGGCTAACAGCGAGAACGATATCACGGTCGCTTTCTAGGCCGAGAGCCCGCATCAGTATTACGAAGGGTATCTTACTGAGAGCTCTACTCATCGAAACATGTAGAGTTCCATCCTTATGGTAGTCTAGTATAACTTGGTATCGTACGCCAGCATGAGCTGATATGACCTTGGCCGTGTAGAGGGCGCTCGCTGTGCCAGCTCTAGCCTTGCCCACGAGTATCCTGTTGAGAGCCTGATCCTCCTGTATCACTATCACACGTTCCGATCCATTGATGATGAAGTAGCCGCCGGGGTCGCGCGGATCCTCGCCAGCCTCTATGAGCTTCTGCTCGCACTCCTTCCAGGATTTGCCTTCGTACATGCAGCGGGCCAGTGGGTCAGCCTTTGAGCGAAGCATTACGGGTAGGAAACCGAGGATAATTTCTTCAGCCTCGCGCTCGATGCCGTTCTCTACTATTACTACCTTAGCCTTTATCGGCGCAGCATAGGTGAGATCCCTAATCCTGCACTCCATGGGTGTTACCGGGTGCTCGCTACCATCGCTCTCTATGACTATAGGCTCACCAAGCTCTACATCAACTATTCTTACCTCGTACTCTCTCCTTGGCGTTGAAATGGTGCCGAACTCCTTAACTATTTCCTTCAGCTCCTTCTCTATGAATCTGTTATAGGAATCTATATGTTGCTTAACCAGACCATACTCTTCTATAAACGCCTTCATTACAAGCCAGCGGTCGTCCATTGTTGGAAACTGTTGCTGGCTCAACCCTTCCTCACCCCCTCATTCCTAGTAGCCGACAACGTAGCGGTAGACTACTACCTCACCCGCTGTCGGGCTTTTACGGTAAATGCGGACAATGTCCCCAGGCTTTGCACCGATAGCCCTGGCTACGGGGTCTGTAGCCCGTAGCCAGGGGAGCTGCTCTGGACGTACGCCAAGCTCTCGGATAATGCGTGCTGCCTCCTCTGGTGGTACAACCTCGTGCTTGGGTACGAGTTCATGCTCTAGAATGTTGAACTTCTTCTTCTGCCGGGCCATGTACTGAGCCCCCTAAATAAGTACGGTGTCAGTGTATAAGGGAGGGCTACCTTATGCGTATACGGTTTACCTTCTTGTTCATCCAGGAGTAGCGGCGTAGCCTCCTACTCCTACCATAGCCGCATGCAGCACAATAGCCCTTGGCAACATTGTATGCGTGGCGGCCGCAACGCGGGCAACGTATATGGGTATAGTTTTTGTTCATCTTGCCGAAGGATGGTGTACCCTTACCCAAGGAGTATTCCCCCCTCCAGCCCGGTGTGCTTGTTAGCGTATATCTCTTGTGCTCTACTTAGCTCTGGATTTGTGCTGGCGATATGAGGAGCACTGTGTCGCCGCGAATAACTATTGTGCCGAGCTTTCTTGTGCGGCCATCCTCGTATATCTCTTCGGCATCCTCGAGGACCAGGTTAAGGTGCTGATCGTAGCTCTTCAGTCTTCCGCGAACTTCGTTTGCACCCTTGAGCTTTACGAGGACTATACTCCCAATACTGTCGCCGAGTATACGGTGTGTTGTCTCAGCCATTCCGCGCACCCCGCGAGGCCCTATCCCCCAGGGGCTTTATAGGAGATTCTCCTAGCCCCTCATACCGGGTTGATGGTTGTTGAGGCGATGGCAGCTATCAAAGAGGGATAAGAAGCGTCTACTTGAGAAGCTTGCAGAGACTTATCCAGGACTAAGCGTGGGCGAGCTACGCGATGCTAGGATAGAGAAGCTCGTAGAGGATGATGTTGAGATGTATATTGTTGATAGTCTCCCAGCATTCATAGAGGCTGGTGAGAGGTTTGTGCCACACCTGCTATACCTGCTGCGCCGCGGCTATAGCTGGCTCCCATACATAGTAGTGGATGAGGGTGCTGTCAAGCCGATTTCTAGAGGTGCAGACCTCATGAGGCCGGGTATTGTCGAGGTCGTGGGGGAGTTTTCGCCAGGCGACATTGTGGTTATTGTGGAGCCTAGCCGTAGGTTACCCCTAGCTGTACATGAGGCTCTAATCTCTAGCAAGGATATTCCTGGTATGGAGAAGGGCAGGGTTTCGAGAAGGCTCCACTACGTGGGTGACAGGTACTGGAAAATAGCTGAGAGGCTATGAGTACTAGGCTACACCGGCAATATGGAGGGTGTCAAGTATCGTTGGTGTGTAGACTCTGATGTCTTCGGGAAGACCTAGATGGCGGGCTCTACGCCTAATAGTCTCTGCAAGCGCGTGGATTGACTGAGGTTCGCCATGGTTCAGTATTATGTTCTTTGGCTTAGGCTTCATATTGGCCAGGAATGCTAGGAGCTGACGGCGGTCTGAGTGGCCAGAGAACCCATCTATAGACTTTACCTCCATCTGTATTCTCACGAGCTGTGGCTTGCCCTCCTCGTCAACCATTGTTATTTCGCGTTCGCCGTCAAGTATACGCCTACCCAGCGTACCCTTAGCCTGGTAGCTAACAAATACCAGTACGTTACGTGGATCTGGTGCTAATAGGCGCAAGTACTCTACCGAGGGGCCACCAGTCAGCATACCTGCTGTTGCCAGTATTACTCCAGGCTCGTCGCTCTTTGCTATGTCTTCCCTCATCTGTCTACCTTCCACCCGTACTATGTTCTCGTGGTCGAACGGATTTTCGCCGCGCAGTATCCTTGCCCTAACTTGTGCTGAGAGGAGTTCTGGGTAGGTTAGGTGGATAGCTGTTACCTCCTTTATGCTGCCGTCAATGTAGATCTTTGTTTCTGGTGGTAACAATTTCTTCCTAAGAGCATCAACGAGCACTAAGAGTATTTCTTGTGCCCTTCCAACAGCCATGACTGGGATTAGCACCTTGCCCCTACGAGCTATGGTTTTACTTATAACGCTTATGAGTTCTAGTTCTGCCTCATCCCTGCGTGGCTGGTCGCGGTCGCCATAAGTACTCTCCATGATGAGTGTCTCGACTCTCGGGAACTCTGTATGGGCTTTATCTAGGAGTCTTGTGCGGCCAAACTTGAAGTCGCCTGTATAGACTATGTTGTGTAGGCCTTCGCCTATGTGGATGTGTGCTATTGCTGAGCCTAGTATGTGGCCTGCATTGTAGAAGGTTAGCTTCATATCTGGAGCTATGTCGGTGACCTCGCCGTAGTCGAGGGGTATGGTGTGTAGTATCATCTTCTTAACTTCTTGTTGCGTGTAGGGCGGCTTCTGGCCGCTACGCTGCATTATGTCGAGAAGGTCTAGGAGTAGTAGAACCATTAGGTCTCGGGTGGGCTTTGTCGCGTAGACAGGACCCCGGTAACCATACTTGAACAGGTAAGGTACGAGGCCTATGTGGTCTAGATGCGCGTGTGTAACCACAACGGCATCTAGTTCCTCGAGGTTGAGTTGGTCTATGTCCAGACGGGGGTATAGGTTGTAGCCGATGCCACTCGGGTTTATGCCAACGTCCAGGAGGATCTTGCTCTCGCTGGTCTCTATGAGTATTGCTGAGCGGCCCACCTCCATGAAGCCACCAAGAGCTGTTATCCTTACATAGCGGTTTTCGAAGATTACACCACGGTGTATTCTCTCGCCGCTGCTGCGGAGAAACTCTAGACGATAGCTACTCTGGGACAACATGTAATCTATGATTTTGTTGAGTGTGCTTAAATCTTTAGGGTCTACTGGCGGTATTCTTACAACGTTCATGCGCCAGCCTGTCTCGGCGAGTACTTTATTATATATTGATTGGCCCTTGCCATATACTAGACCAACCTTTTCAGCCTTAATTATGACCTCACCGAGTACGTGATCAAACTTTATCTCCTTTATGCCGGCTTCGGGCGGAACAAGGTTCTTGATAACCTCTATTGTCTCCTTCTCGCTCCTCCGGACAGAGGGATCTGTCCTTATTACTATCCTCTTCTTTAGCTTCTTAGCTATCTCCTTTGCAACCTCGGGATGCTCTGCTAGCGCCTTCGGGTTTCTGACATAGATTGCTATTTCGGGTCCTTCAAACTCTATTCTCGAAACTTGTATGTACTTGGGTGTAAGTTGCTCCATTATTGTCAATGCTATCTTCTTCAACTCATTACGCTTATACAATGGCTGTTACACCTCCTACTCGTTGAGGCAAGTTGGGTGAAGTGTTTTGCTTAAACTGCCTATTGGAGGCACAGCATCTGCTTGAATGTGTATGCTACACCTCCATTTTGGGCTGTGCGAAAAGGTGGAGTGACTTCGGGCTTCTTCCAGCCGAGGCCTCGGCCATTTGGGGTGTTATTAGGTTTTCGGCAAATGTGGCCAGAAATATGGCTATGGCTTTATCCTAGAAACTTATGCCATATCCATACTACCTAGGTTTAGTCCTACTTGGTTTTCAGTATGTCTTTTAGCTCGAAGGAGTATTCGCGGTAGAAGTCCTTGCCTATGACTACGACGTCCACACCGTTGCCGGTGAAGGTGTCGCGCCTTATGGAGGATGCTACGGCTCTTTTTGCGAGTTCTACAGCCTCCTCCATACTCAGGTTAGGGCTGTACTGATCTTCTATGACGCCTATAGCTGTTGGCGAGCCGGAGCCCGTAGCGACGTACTTTTCCTCTGTTACACTGCCGAACCAGTCTATGTTGTATAGTCTTGGCTGTGTATCGTAGCCTCCAAGGAGTAGCTGTACTATGTATGGGTAGAACTTTGCAGAATGTAGTATTATTGATAGGTACTGGGCGGCTGCGTGGATGCTCATCCTCCTCTTGTTGACTATCTCATAGTAGTGTGTGTGGTTTGCCAGCCATTCAGCCAGCATTTGCGCATCTGCTACGAGACCAGCAGTAGTCATTGCCATGTAGTCTGTTATCTTGATTATTTTCTTGGTCCTCTTGTGTGCTACGAAGTAACCTGCGGTTGCCCTGCGGTCTGCTGCGAGTACCACAAAGTCGCGGAATACTATGCCAACAGTTGTTGTGCCCTTCAGTGCTCTCAGCTGGCCTGTACCGGGATGATGTAGCAAGTCTTGCTACCCGGTATGCGGGGCTTACAATGCGGGAAGCCTAAATAGAGTTTATTTTCCTGGCTTCTACAGAGCGTTTCAGAGCTAGGTGCTGTGTAAGTTATGCTTCACCGCATAGAGCTTCCGCAGAAGATTGTTGTTGGTAGCGGTGCTATAGATGCACTCCGAGAGGTTCTCGAAGAGTTTGCAGGGAGGAACAGCTCTATAGCTGTTATTTCCGGCCCTAATGTATGGAGGTTGTACGGTGAACGTTTTAGGAGCATTGTTGAAGGATTTGTCGAATATAGCTTCTTTGAGGCGCGTAATGCCTCGGTAGAATATGCAGAGAAGCTGCTGGAGGATGTGAAGGCTTATTCACCTTCGCTTGTAGTTGGATTTGGTGGCGGTAAATCGATAGATCTTGCTAAGTATGTTGCTTATAGGCTCGGCGTTAGAATGATTAGTGTCCCAACTAGTCCATCACATGACGGTATTGCCTCACCATTCACCTCTCTTAAGGGCCTCGATAAGCCTCACTCGGTGAGAACTGTAACTCCTGCAGCTATTATTGCTGATATAGACATTATTGCTTCGGCTCCGATTCGGCTTATTAGAGCTGGTGCAGGCGACCTCATAGCTAAGCTCACAGCTATAAGGGATTGGAGGCTGGCACATAAGCTCAAGGGGGAGTATTATGGTGAGTATGCTGCTAAGCTTGCCCTCCTATCGGCCAAGCATGTGATAGAGTATGCTAGCCAGATTGGACGTGGTGTTAAGGAGGCTGTTAGAGTGCTTGTTGAGGGCCTTGTGAGTAGTGGTGTTGCAATGTGTATCGCAGGATCTACGAGGCCTGCTAGCGGTTCTGAGCACCTCTTTGCACATGCACTTGACTTGATTGCCCCCGGTAAAGCACTGCATGGTGAGGAGGTTGCGCTCGGCACTATTATGATGATGTACCTGCATGGTGGTGATTGGAGGCATGTTAGGAGGACCATTAGGAGGCTTGGACTGCCGGTTACAGCGAAGGAGCTGGGGCTAAGTGACGAGGTCATAGTAAAGGCGTTGACCATGGCGCATAGGATTAGGCCTGAACGATACACTATTCTCGGAGAATCTGGCCTCACGTGGGAAGCAGCTGAGAGGCTTGCACGAGTCACAGGTGTGATAGGCTGAGGAGTACACTGATTGCTTTTGCACATAGCTTATGCTTAGATGTAGTCTAGTAATGTGCGGTGTCTTTTCTTAAGGCTTCTCGGGCTTAGCTCGCCGCTGTCCAGCTGTCGTGCTATAGTCTTTGATATGCGGTCAGCATGATATGTGGGTGCGGGTAGTGGTGTCTTCCTAGCCTCTAGGAGTTCAAGTACTATAGTAGTAGCAGAGTCTAGGTCTGTGTAGGCTCCTGGGCTTACGTATAGGCGGCTCTTTTTGCTCCTTCCAGTCCTAACTATTGCTGCAAGCTTCTCTCCGGTATCTTCATCTACCACGTACCCGGCTATGCAGGGTGGTTTACAGTCCTCGCTTACTATCTGCTCGTGGCCGTAAAGCTTCTTTTTTGCAACACCTATGGAGGGCTTTGCTATAGCTATACCTATGTGTGATGCTATGCCAGCTCTGCGGGGGTGCGAGATGCCGTGGCCGTCAACAACTACTAGATCATAATTACTGTCCAGTAGGCGTAGCGCTGTGTAGAAGAGTGGGGCTTCTCGAAAGGCTAGTAGGCCGGGTATGTATTGCAGTGGTGGCTCTCCTAGTGCAACCGAGTATGTGAGTAGCTGGCCGTCGCGGGTTGTAAGGGCTGCTATTGCAACTCCACCGTACCGCTTGGAGTACGCGGCATCTAGGCCGACTATTCTTCTTATGCTTGCTGTATCCATGGGTTTTAGGCTTGAGACTATCCTCCTGGAGAGCCTCTTCTGTAGCTCTATGAGCTTTGCAACCGAGCTGTATGTCAAAAACAGCCGCCCCAGAGGCTGTCTAGATTGTTATGGACTCCTCTTCGGCCTTTATGCTGTCCTCCTCCCTGCGTATCACTAGCAGGTCTATCCCGTCGCCAGACATGGCGTCCCTCTCTATCGCTGCTCGTACAGCTGCTATTGCAAGCTTCTTGGCATCATCAACACTCATGTCCTTACTATATCCGTTTTCGAGTATACCTATAGCTATGGGTGCTCCGGAGCCTATGGCTGCGTAGTCGTCCTCAATAAGCGAGCCTAAGGGGTCCATTACGTAGAGCTTTGCTGTACCATCAGCTTCAAGGCCGCCAACTAGCGTCTCAGAGAGGAATGGATAGTACTTGTACGAGTAGAGTATTGTTGCTAGTAGTCTTGCAACAGCTCTTACCGATATCCTACGCCCTGTCACGATGTTGTAGTATTCTATTTCAGCGCGTAGTATCTTACTTATTGCTTGTAGGTCGGCGAAAAGGCCAGCGAGCGCAAGGCCTAGGTAATCTGTTATCTTGTAGACCTTTCGTGCCGTCTTGCTGATTATGAAGCCTCCATAGCTAACTCTCTTCTCGGCAGCTAGTACGACGTAGCCGGCGCCGCGTATTCCTACTGCAGTAGCACCCGTACCATACTCATAGCTCATCACTGCCACCATATCAGTCTGTGCTAGGGTATGGGTTATAACTATTATCTATAACTATGCGTGTTGCGGGTAGGGCCTCCTTCTTCCATCCTCCAACTCTAATAGTTTCGGCTGGGCCACAGCCATTGTGGATGCGGCATCCACTCCAATACAAGTATAAGGGGTGTAAAGCAGCAGTCATGGTGTGGCAATCTTGGTGTTGTATTATCCGCTGATTAGGCTCGAAAAATGTCCGTACTGTGGCTCGAGTAAGTTAATAGTCGAGAGTGCACGAGGCCAACTCGTATGTGCAGCTTGTGGAGCGGTTCTTGACGATCTCATAGTATCCTACGAGTCTCCAGGTCCACCCCTCATAGTAAGTCATGCTGGTAGCTTGCCTGTTGAGAAGAGGTACACGATTACTGAGGCTAACGTGGTACGTTATGAGTTTGCAGGCCTAAAGCTCTATGAGAAGCTAGCTAAGCTGCTTGGTAGCAGGAGTGTGGAGCGTGTTAGGGAGGCAGCAGCCGGTGATAGGCATGCACTTAGCGTTATAGCTAGCAATAAATGTCTAGAGGATGTCATGCGTAGCCTACCCGAACCCGAGCGTGGAGTTGTTGTCGAGCTTGCCCTCAGCTTTATGCGTGGCGAGTACCCCCTCCTATCGATAGTTGCTGAAAGGTATGGGGTGAGTAGGGCTCGGGTGCGTAGCCTTGCTAGGCGGGTTCGCAAGTGTATGGGTCAGCCATCGCTATCTGAGGCATTAGCCTCAATGAGTATAGCCGCTAGCCTAACTGGTTAAGAGGGTGTGGCTGCAGCTGCCCCTAGAGGGGAGTATGGAGGCTAGGGAGCTACCCTGGTTGGCTAGGCAGCTAGAGGCCCAGAAGATAGTTGAGACTGTGAGAAGGCTGCGTGAGGTGCACGTATACACAGCTGATGAGATAGTTAGGATAGTTGGCGAGAGATATCGACGAATTCGCCGGAGTAAGCCGGGGCTACCTGGCAAGATAGAGTTTGAGATCAAGAGGCTCGAAGTAGTATTCAACGTGGCTTACAGCAGGCTCCAGGCTGCAGCAAAGCTACCCACGACTAGGGAGATGAGTGAGTTTCACCGGGTACTCGTAGAGAGCTTTGTTGGCAGAGAGTACGACGAGGCGCTACGCAGAATACGTAGAGCACTAAAGCTGGTCAAGAACTTCTGGGCAGAGTACAGGCTCCTAATAGCCTCAGCAGAGTCTGCAGTTGAGGCGGCGAGACTACGTAAGGAGGGTAGCGGCAGAATACTATCAGTTGTTAGGAGGTTGCGGAAACACCTAGAACTGGTAGAAAGGGTGCGTAGAGAGCTTCTAAAAACACATGTCGTCGCCGAGGGTTTGCCTGTGGTAGTTGTTGCTGGAATACCTAGTGCAGGTAAGTCGACACTGGTGCGCAGGATATCAACAGCTGAACCCGAGATAGCATCATACCCCTTTACTACGAAGAGCATTATAGTTGGTAAGGCTCGCCACCAGGGCATGGTTTTCTACGTTGTTGATACGCCTGGAATCCTCGAGAGGCCTCTCGAGCTACACAACGAGATCGAGAGGAAGGCACTTGCGGCGCTCAAAACACTTCCAGACATAGTACTTGTTCTCCTTGATCCTTCACCCGAGAAGGTGCAAAGCCTTGAAAACCAAGAGAGGCTACTACGCAGTATATATGAGGGTATAGTGAAGCCCCGGGAGGCAGGTCTAATTATAGCCGTAAATAAGGTTGATGCGTCAGCTAGAGAGGAAGTGGAGAAAGCTATAGAGATGGCCTCATCGCTACTACGTGATGTAAACCAGTCCGTGCGGTGTGTCAACAAGCCGATACCGATATCTGCACTGCATGGGCAAGGTGTAGGCGAGCTGCTAGATGTGGTTATTGAGTGTTTGAAGCGTAAAACGCCTTGGCTCTTCCCTGGAGCAGAGCCTAGGAGCTAGGCTTGTAGCAGATACCCTTCACCCTCAGCTTAAACTTCTCATTCAGCTTGCCACCTTCAATAAACTCCATCTCAGCTCCCGGCACGAGCATCTTAACAACCTCGATGTTAGTCCAGGCGTGCATTGTCAGCCTTGCACCACCAAGTATTGATTCTCCACAAGCAAGCGCTGCATACGGTATCAGCATGTCGGAAGCATGGCGGTCAAGAGCGGTGCCCGTGGCGAGATCCTCTAGTAGTTTCTCGGCAGCCTCCCTACCAACAGCCTCTGCAGGCTTACCCTTAGCGCCGAGTGAGTCACTGCCAAGTACGCTGTGCTCAGCAACAGCCCAGACTACGACACCGCTTCCAGGCCCTAGGTGTGGGTCGCGGCTAGGCTCATACCATTCAAGATCAATGGATATGGGTACTCCTGGAAGTTTTGAGCGTAGTACAGCTTCTGCGCTCCTAGCCTGCCTCTCAGCAACATGGCGTGGAAGCCTGACAGCATGAGATAAGCCTTCAACACGCAGCACCTTGCCTCGTTCCTCGAGCTTTACAGGCTTCAACACGTGAGGGGGCTGTGTCACCCGTAGAACTACTCTACCACCACCCCTAGGATAGTGTCCCCTACGCTTAACAATGATCTCAAACTCGAAGCCGAACATTGCTAGTAGCTTTCTGAGTACAAACCGTACATAGTCGATTGGAGGACTCCACGGCACATCGGTACCACCTACAATTTCCACCTCAACCGGGCCTGGAGCAAACGCTGTAACCGGGAGGAGAGCTTGTAGGACAAGTGTAATGCTGCCAGCAGTGCCAATGTTGAAGTAAAACCTGCCGCTCCGGAGACCGCGAGGGATGAATACAAGCGTAGTAGATCCAAGCTCTAAGCCCTCAACCCTGGCAGATGCTAACTCTGCAACAGCCTTAACAGAGGTAAGATGCTGTCTCTGTAGCCCAGGCCTTGGCCTCTTAGCGCGAATATTGACTATCCTAACCGGTTTCCCGAGCAGTGCTGCCAGAGCCAGTGTTGTCCGTAGAATCTGGCCTCCACCCTCACCGATACTGCCATCAATAACTATCAAGGTCCAAGCCCTCCCTATGCTAGTCGTGTGATGCTATAGCCCTGAGCCTATCAACACCCTTAATCTCGTCTATAAATCTTGCAACCGAGGGTGGTACAAGGTTGCGCCACGAATTATCCCCTCTTAGCATGAGTTCGCGGATGTGTGTTGCACTATACTCGCTCCGGCTAAACGCTGGAGGCTCGAGCACCTTGTAACCGTATTCCTCGAAGAGCCTCACAACAAGCGGGTTCCTAGCAACAACAACGCTGAACCTAGGCACCATGAGTTCAACATAGCGTGGCCACACATGATTCATCTCTATATCAAGAATCGGTACTATGTAGACCTTGTCGGCACTTATGCCGGCATCCCGTAATCCAAGCCTAACCATTTCGATCCTTTCTCCAGCAGTAAATGGGTTCTTAACCGTGTGGCTCTCTTGTGCAGAGCCAATAGCTATTATAAGCTCGTCAACCCTCTCGAGAGCCCAGCGAATAACCTCGATGTGCCCCCAGTGTAGCGGCTGAAACCTGCCAACAAAGAGGCCGCGATAAACCATAGAACCCGCTCACCCGGATTCGCTGGACACGCTGCCAGACAGGCTAAGCATATTGCGGCTAGGCCTGGCAGCACGGAGAGGAAAGCCATGAATATAGCTGCAGCTCTGAGAGAACTCAAGGAGGCATTTCACCGGCTGGAGGAGAAGTACGGAGACCTAGCTCAAAGCCTAGTGGAGAAGTATCATAGTGTGCGTCTCCACAGAGACCAGGTGGTCAGATATCTAGAGCTGTTTGACACGGTCTCGGAGGTCGAGAGGCTCCTGTCAACAGGCGAGGACAAGGTAATGAAAACCATAAGGGTTAACACTCTGCTCGCAGATCCGGAAGAGGTGTCCGAGAGGCTGGAAGCAAAGGGATTTAGGCTGAGAAGACATCCATACATAGACTACGGTCTCGTAGTCCTCGAAGAACCAATACCCATTGGTGCAACCCACGAATACATGCTTGGCCTCTACACGGTTCAAGGGCCAGCATCGATGATGGTAGTCCCAGCGCTGGATCCTCCAGGGAAGGGTAGGATAGCTGACATGTGTGCCGGGGCAGGTGTAAAGACTACGCAGATAGCCCAGCATAGCCCACAAGCACACATTGTAGCACTAGATATAAACCGGAGAAAGCTCCTCGCACTCAAAAACAATGCTAGTAGGCTAGCAGTCTTCAACATAGTTGCGCTAAACATGGATGCTCGCCGTCTACCACAACTAGGACGCTTCGACGCAATACTACTCGACGCGCCTTGTAGCGGCGAGGGTCTATTAGCATTCCAACGGGGGCGTTGGCCGAGAAGCTTCAACGATATAGCCTCTAGGGTGGAACTCCAACTCCAACTCCTAAAAGCAGGTATAGAGGCACTAGCCGACAATGGCGTACTCGTATATGCAACCTGTAGCATATCGGTTGAGGAAAATGAATACGTCGTCACAAGGATCCTTGAGGAGTACAGCAGTCTGGATCTCGAGGAACCACCGATAAAGGCTGGGTTACCCGGTAAGCAGAGCTACGCTGGCCTAAAATTAGACAGACGTGTATCAAGGTGCCGCCGCTTCTACCCCCACATACACGGGACTGAGGGATTTACAATATGCAGGTTGGTGAAGAGAAAAAGCTAGGAATGTGCAGTAGTGAGATACGAGACCTACTTAGAGGGCTTGTAGAGTGTATTGTAGGAGTAGACGTCCTAAAGCACTACAGCCTCCTATGCAAACACAGCAGCGGTATTGTGGATGTCTACGCTCTCCTAGGCGAACTCTACAGGTACCTCGACAGCAGCGTCTCTGTGGAGCCATTCACAGCAGGCGTACATATAGCCAGGATTCGGAGGAGGAGGCTGATACCCCTACTCGGCCTAGCCCAGCTCCTACGGCGGGAAGCTGGGTGGTACAGGGCGGGATACGTGATTGTTACGGAGCATGCTGAAAAACTCTTCCTCTATGGCCGCGACGTGTTTCAGTCATCCATAGAGGCTATCGCAGAATACACAGGGAGCTGCAACAAGTACGACACCTACCTGGTACTAAACAAGCGTATGGAGCCACTGGGTTGGGGCAGGCTAGTCAAGTACAACAATAGGATATATATCCAAAACATAGTTGACGCTGGATGGTACCTAAGAAGCGGGGTGTAGCAGGCAGTGGCGCTACCCGATGGCGCATTCGTACTTGTAGAATACACGCTCCGCGTAAAGGAGACAGGTGAGGTAATAGACACGACGAGCGAAGAGGAGGCTAGGAAAGCAGGTGTCTACGATCCAAAGGAGAGGTATGGTCCACGCCTAGTAATCATAGGTGAGGGTAGACTCATACCGGGCCTGGAGAAGACGATAAAGGAGCTATCTCCCGGCGAGGAGAAGGAGGTCGAGATACCGCCCAGTGAGGCGTTTGGCGAGAGAAAGCCAGAAAACATAAAGATAATGCCTCGCAACGTTTTCATACGCAGTGGCGTAGTCCCCGAGCCAGGCAAGATAGTCGAGATAAACGGCATGCTAGCAGTCATAAGGAGCGTTACCGGCGGCAGAGTAGTCGTAGACTTCAACCACCCCCTCGCGGGCAAGACCATACTAGCACGGGTCAAGCTGATTAAGCTGATTGAGGATGTGGGCGAGAAGCTGCTCCACTTAGTACTCCGGAGGCTGCCACCAATAATAGGCGAGGAGGACGTAAAGGTGGACTATGACGCCAAAAAGAAGTATGCAAAGATAATGTTTAACGAGAAGATACTCCAGATAGCCGATATGCAGGCTGCAAAGAGACTTGTAGTGGGCGAGATTAGGAAGTACCTTGCAAACGCGGTAAGCGAGCTAGAATTCTCGGAGCACATAAGAATAGCTGGGGAAGGCGAGAAGAAGCAGACAGAAACCGAAGCTGGCAAAGCAGAGGATAAGAGCGGGGAACAAGCCAAAACCGAGGGCGGATGAGGAGGCATAAAGAGCCTACGGGGGCTGAACCCTCTTAGAGCTATGATGTAAGGCGGGGTTTGCCGATTGTTTCCCTCTTCCATCGGATTTTCTTGGCCATTATCTCGGCTTCTAGGAGTGAGGCTTTGGACCCAGCTACATAACCTTATATAGTTTAGCCCATTATGCTGAAGACGCATAGAAATATCGCCAATGAATTAAACACAATAATTTGTGGAGCGGCGCGAGAACCGGCAGCCTAGGTTCAAACGAGGTAGCTTAGTTAGCCAAGAAGATGGTTTACCTTGGTGGAGGCCCATGTTCGCTTGTTGCATTGCGGAGGATAAGTGTGTAGGCCCCAGCGTTCTGGCTGGATGTTGAAAAACATGCTCATAACAAGCAGCGAGTATCACTACTTCCCTTTCCTTGCATTTCTTTCCAGATGTATCGTTCGGAGAAGCGGAGCCCGATGACGTTAGGGCGCCGGTCAGAAACATTGCTGAACTGTATAGAGCTAAACTCGTGCTCGACAAGGTTGCAAAAGTTGACCCGGCCAATAGGATTGTTGAGACAGCTTATGCCAAGATATTTACTATGACTACCTCTTCATATGCTCGGTACAGGCTATGCATGGGATCGCTATCCGGGGTTACGTGAGGCAGGTTGCCACAATTTTACGCTTGAGGGCGCACTCGGACTTAGAAAGGCGCTTGCAGAGTTTAAGGGCGGCGACATAGTAGTGCTAGCCCCAGAGTTTCCAAATCACTGTCCAGGATACCAATTTGAGATCCCTAGCCGCGTAGTATTCCATGCTAGGGGGTGTGGTGTAAAGGCTAGAGTTAAGCTGGTACATGGCCTTCCAATGGAGGTTGCGATGGACAGCCTCTTTGGCGTTGCAAGAACTTGGTACAGAATCCACGAGGAGATGGGCGATATTGAGTACCACCTGGGCAAGCAGCTAGAGAGGGTTGACCCTAATACGAAGACCAATATACTTCAGGGATAGTGAAACGATGAAGTATGACCTGCTAATAGTTACATCACCAGTAGAACCGCCGGGGCCTCTGAAGGATAGCGAGTTCGTATGGACTAGGAATATGAGGTTCCTTGAGACAAGCCCTCACGGGCTTGAAGAATGTTGATCCGTGAAAGGCCAAGCCAGCAGTTGAGATGCTGACGGTTTGCCTCGTAAATGCGATCTCGCCAGAAGATATCGGGAAGGCCGAGCCGGTTAAGGGTGTGCCAAGCCTCCTAAGAGTTCTCAAGGACCCCTATGTCGCCAAGGGGCTAGGTATACTCCTACAGCTGGCTGGAAGCCTTGGTAGATGTGCTGAGAAGCAGAGAAGAAACAGTAGGCCTTTGAGGGCTAGCGGTGAAAAAGCCTAACATCGATCTTCCCTTTTCCTCTCCCGGGTACTCTCATCCTCTAGCATGTTAGCCTGCCAGCGTTTACCCCGAGAACCTGGCCTGTTATTGCTCGCGATGCCGGCGTTGCAAGGAAGTAAACAGCCTCAGCTACATCCTCCGGTTGTATTATCATGCGGAGTGGATGTAGCTCCTCAATCCTTTTGCGCTTCTCGGGCGTATCTATGAAGCTGCGCACCATGTCGGTTTCAACAAAGCTTGGCGCGACAGCGTTCACTCTTATGCCGTAGGGTGCTAGTTCCACTGCCAGCCTCCGCGTGAGCCCTATAACACCAGCCTTTGAAGCAGCATATGCCGCTGAGGCTACTATGTTGCCGGTCTGCCCTGCTATGCTTGCGAGGTTCACTATGCTTGCCCATGGAGCTCGGCGCAACATTGGTAGGAAGGTCTTGGTTACTATGAACACACCGGTGAGGTTTACCTTGATAACTCTCTCCCAGTCCTCCAGGCTTGTCTCCTCAATGCCTCCAACGTGTAGTATACCAGCATTGTTTATGAGCACGTTTAGGTGTGGCCACCTGGACTCGAGTACACGATATGCCTCCTGGACGCTTTCCGGGCTAGTGACATCCATCTTTAGTACTACGACGTCAGCTGCACCTAGTCGACGTGCCCTCTCAGCAGTCTCTAGTGCTTTCTGTTGGTCAGACTTGTAGGTTATAGCGACTGCATAGCCCTCGGAGGCGAAGCGTAGAGCTATAGCCCTTCCTATGCCCCTGCTAGACCCGGTTACCAGGACATAGCCTGTAGGCTCCTCCTCTCTAACTTCTAGACGTGTTGCAGACCTAGCCTCTTCCAGCTGTTGGGGTGCGAGAGCCAAGCACAGCACCAGGGTTCTAGCGAAGTTGGCGAGCATTTAAGGGGGTTAACATTAGTTTTTCTGCGGGGTTTAGCGGGTGTGCAGAAGCAGACCCATGTAGCGTTTAGCCTTGCTCTTGCCTCGACAGCTGCAGTCTTGCTCAGCTACACTGTCTACGAGTATGTGGTGGCTATCGTGGCGGCCATAGTCTCCTCCGTACTCCCAGATTTGGATTTGTACTTCCGCCACAGGATGGCACTGCATAATGTTAATGTCTTCCTAGTGCTCGCCCTAACGGCATATACTATTCTTAGCCCGTTTGGGCATACTGAGCCAGTGATTGTCGGGCTAGCTGCGGGCTACCTGGGCCACATCCTACTAGACATGTTCACGGTTAGGGGTGTAGCCTTCATGTACCCGCTCACCTCTAGAAGGCTGCGTTTAGCCAGGCTAAGGTCGAGCAGCACGGTCGCAAACACAGCTATAACCGTAGCATCGCTGTTGATATTTGCCTACAGCTCGTTAAGCATTGCGGTAAGGCTGGTTACAATGCTAGAAACACTACTTCCGACACCCTAGGTGCTATAGGACGCTATAAATGGAGGGGTAGCGGGATGAGGGCTCGTAGCTTGTATGGCTGGACTGGGAGGCTAGCCCGGGTAGACCTTTCACGTGGAACCTGCCATGTGGAGCAACTGAACAGTCGTCTCCTCGAGACGTATATTGGGGGCCGCGGCCTTGCGGCAAGGCTCTTTCTTGACTATGCTCCAGGTACAGGAGATCCGCTATCTCCAGGTAATGTTGTCGTAGCTGCTGTCGGTCCAGTCACTGGGACAGCTATACCTATGAATAGCCGTGTACATTTCGTGTTTAAGAGTCCCCTTACTGGTGGCTACGGCGAATCAAGTATGGGAGGTTCATGGCCCTCCTTCTTCAAGTGGGCAGGCTACGATGCCCTCGTAATTCTGGGTGCGTCCGAGAAGCCAGCGTACATAGTCCTAGAGCGTGAGGGCTGTAGGGTGGAGGATGCAAGCCAGCTATGGGGCCTCGACGCCTACGATGCTGAAGAAGAGCTGGTAAAGATGTATGGGGTTTCTACGGCGCGGGCAATAGTTATCGGTCCAGCGGGCGAGAACCTCGTACGCTACGCTGTAGTAACTCACGGCTCGCCTAGGCTCGGTATAGGCAGAGGCGGCCAGGCTGGCAGGACTGGCCTCGGAGCAGTATTTGGTTCGAAGAAGCTAAAGGCAGTAATTGCCATAGCTGAGGAGAAGAGTGTTCCCGTGGCGGATGAGGAGGGGGTTAAGGATCTAGCTAGGAGCCTTGTCAAGAAGCTCTCTGAGAAGGGAATAGTACTCAGAAGATATGGTACCATGGCAATGCTTGACATTGGTAATGCATTGGGTTTCCTCCCAACAGGGTACTGGACGCGAACACGCTTCGAGGGTCTGACAGCCGAGAAAATTAATAGCGAAGTGGTGAGGGGAAGGCTGGCTTGCATCTCGTGCCCCATAGCCTGTGGTAGGGATGCCAGGTACAGGCTTAACGGTAGGAGTGGTAGGGTTGAGGGGCTAGAGTACGAGACAACATACGCTCTAGGCTCCCTCCTAGAGCTAGATGAACCAAATGCGATAGCCTATCTAAACGACCTTGCTGACAAGCTTGGTATTGATACGATAAGCTTGGGCAATGTGCTCGGTCTAGCCCTTGCAGCTAGAGAGAAACTAGGCCTAGACATACCTAGTGGAAAACCTGATGTAGAGGTGCTTGCCAAGCTTGTAGAGGACATAGCGTACCGGCGCGGTGTGGGCAAAATACTCGCTGAGGGTGTGAAGGCTATAGCAGAGAAGCTTGGCCTCGAAGAGCTAGCAGTTCATGTAAGGGGGCTAGAGCCGCCAGGCTATGATCCCAGGGGCCTCTGGGGGATGTACATAGCATACGCTACTTCGCCTCGTGGAGCCTGCCACCTACGCCACATGGCATACATTATCGATATACGCGGTCTAGCAGGCGATTCGAGGAGTCTCAGCAAGGAGAAGATAATGGCTATAGTCGAGTGGGAGGACAGAATGAGCCTCTTTGACAGCATAACGATGTGTAAGTTCTCCAGGGACGTTGTACACTTTGAAGAGGCCTCCCAAGCACTGGCAGTCGTAACAGGCCTAGACTACAATGTTAAACTAGTCAGGGAAAAGGCAAGGCTCATAACACTATTGGCCCACTACATTGAGCGCAATGTCTTTGGCAGAGCGGCCAGCTACGATAGGATACCGGCCCGCCTCCTAGAACAGTCAGCCGATGGCAAAGCCCCGGCTCCGCGCCAGCTTGTAGAGGAGATGCTCGCCGAATACTATAGGGCTAGGGGCCTTGATGCCGAGGGAAGGGTGAAGCTTGAAGAGCTACGCCGCCTCGGGGCAGACATCTAGCTGCACCGGGTATAGCCTATCTGCGAAGCTGTATAGGCTGGTATTCACAGCCCACGCTAGAAAGAGGATGGCAGAACGTGGCATAAGTACTAGGGAAGTCGTTGAAGCCCTGGAGGCGCCGGTGCAGCTGGTCTACGACCGTTTGCGCGACGTACATCTAGCACTTGGACATAACGATGTAGCAGTAGTATATGCCGTAAGGGGGCTCATCGTCGAGATAGTAACTGTTATGCGTAGAAAAAGATTACGAGGCACTGCTGGGCAGGCTAGGCCCGCGACGATACCGAGTACTCTGTTAGATCGAGTGCGCCACGGCTAAGTGGCCTGGTGGCAGCGGTGTGGTCGAACCGAAAACAATTATAGCATGTCATTAACAGTAATACCTACGGGTTTACAGTCTACAGCAAAGGGTAACCGAGGTGGTGCGGGAATGGTGCGCGCCATAATATTAACCGTTGACGCTCCGCCAAAGGGCTATCGGGTTAAGGAGATCAAGGGACTTGTCTATGCTTCGAGGCCGGTCAGCCTGACAGTAGCAGGTCTAGAGGCAGAGCTATCGGCTATTATAGAAAGGCTTAGAAGCGAGGCCGAGCGAAAGGGCGCAAATGCTGTACTCGGCACACGCATTGAAGTGCAGCGTGTAGCAGGTGTGGGAGGTGAATGGGTGCTCCTACTCAGCTACGGCACAGCAGTAGTCCTAGAGAAAGAAGAGGCACAAGCGGGTACTTAGTGCCAGTAGCGCTCATTGTTTTTAGCAAGAGCAGCGAGCTATCGACCCGTAATGGTAGACTCCCAATCCTTCGGCTTCCACGCAGTTGTTAACGCCGACATCCGTGGGTTTAAACACAATTCTAGATCGCCAGAGGTGATTTGGAGTTGACTTGGATCAAGAACCCAGAGCCGTGGATGGTTAATCTTGTGGCTGAGAAGCTAGGGCTTGACGTGGAGAGGGTTGAGACGCTTGCGAGGCATGGTACCATCAGGTTTAGGGGCTATAGGGATGTCGTATACGCGCTGCTTCGGCGAGAGATTGCAGGCCACCCAGAAGGTACGGTAGTGCTTCTTGAGCGTAATGGTGCTAGGCTGGTGCCTGGCTATCCGCCGATTCAGAGAATGGTTCTCCCAACAATTGCCCTGCCAAGACACTTCATCGATAAAGTTGTTGTTGAGGAGAAGATGAACGGGTATAATGTGAGGCTCGTAATGTTCCACAGAAAGCTCCTAGCTGTAACGCGGGGCGGCTTCATATGCCCCTACACTACGGCGAGGCTCGAGAGACTAATCGGTGGCAGGGTTAGGGAGCTGTTCCGCGAGATAGACCCTGAAACCTACACTATTGCCGGCGAGGTTGTAGGCCTCGAAAACCCCTACACGAGGTACTTCTACCCGGAGGCTCCACGCTTCGACTACTTCGTCTTCGACCTATTTCATGAGTTGAAGCCGTTGCCGCCGCTTGAGCGTAACGAGCTGCTGGAAAAGTACGGGTTAAAGCATGTTCGGCTCCTCGGAGTAATAGACAAGAATGATGTTGAGATGTTTAAGCAGATAGTTGCAGAACTCGATAGGGAGGGGCGTGAGGGCGTAGTCGCTAAGGATCCCGAGTACAGGGTGCCACCGCTAAAATACACCACCTCGGCGGTAAACATAGGCGATGTAAGGTATGGGATGAGATTCTTCATGGAGGAGGGTCGCTCCTTCCTCTTCTCGAGGCTGCTAAGAGAACTCTTTAGAGCCTATGAGGAGGGGTTTGGCGATGCCCAGCTCGAGAAGCTTGCTCTAGAGTTTGGCAGAGCAGCCACAGAGCCAGCGCTGGAGTCTATAAGGAAGGTTGCAATGGGTGATATGCTCTATGAGGAGTTCGAACTGGTATTCGCCGATGAGGTTGAGCTAGAAGAGTTTACAAGCTACATGGCCGAGCTTGGTGTTGATATAGTTGTGGTTTCAACGTCTAGGGAGGATGAGGGCCTCCGGGCCAGGATGAGGAAGATAAAGGATACGTGGATACAACTGCGCAAAGTGCTAGATACTGGTCTGTCGCCGGTAGACTAGCCCACAGATGTCTCCTTAATTTCTCTCAGCCTTTCCCCTGGGCGGCGCCTTGGGCTCTCTGCAGCTGGTTGAGATGTAGGAGAGGAGGATGTAGGTGGCCGTAATGGCGAGTAGTGCGAGGCTAGCCCGTACGACGTACATGTATAGGTGGGGGTTAGCTAGGCCGTAAAGGTATGCTATTAATGCTAGGAGTACTAGTATTTGCTTCATCTTGCATTTGTCCGTCATGCTGTACCCCGCAGCTATCGAGTAGGCGGCAAGCCCTACTATAGAGTGGTGCTAGTAACACGCCAGCTAGTCCGAGGCTTGCAAGCAGGGCGGCAGCGATAGCTGCGACACTCGGATAGCTTGCCATGTTATCTGCGTTGCAGGCCTCTCTGAAGGCAGCTATGCTTCTCCATAGAAGGTAGTATGATGTGACGAGAATGTATATGCCGGCTATCCCGGCTGATGCAGTTACGAGGGGCCACATAGCTCCTACCTGCTCGAAGCCAGCTGCAGAGTGGAGGAGCAATGCGTAGCTTGTGAGGACCCTCGGCTCAACACAGGCTTGCTGCTCCAGGTTCTGTCGTAGCAGCTCGGCAGCCCTATACACTGTGGCTGCGAGCCTCCTAGCAAGAAGATATGTGGCTATCCCGCTAGCTAGGCTTGCCGCGACGAGATAGGTTACAACGAGATCTAGGATGGCCAAGTCACTGGCTATGAGGAGGAATAGTATGAGGATTGATAAGAAGCTCGTTACAGCTATGAGCGCTACGGGGAGCCGGCATTTCTCAGCCAAGCTAGCCCCTATGCAGTGTAGGCCCCAGAGCTGATTAGTATAAAACCCTTCGCATGTAGCGACGTAGACACAGTTAGAGTAGGCTAGGCTACAAGGCATACAGCAGGGAGGCGAGGATGCGGGCTAGAGGTGACAGCCATGGCTGAGGCTAGGCTGCAGCGGCTGCTGAGGGTCTATGTGCTGGATACGAGCGCGCTAACCGATACAAGGCTGAGAAGCCTCCTCGGGAGTGGAAGCTTGGACGAAGCTGTGAGAAGGTTTGCTGAGCTCATAGCGTCGGTAAGGATAGCCTATGGCGTGGAGGTATACATGCCGCCAACGGTGTACGAGGAGGCTCGCCGTTTCCTCCTCTCCAATGGAGTCACAGTACAGTCATTCGAGGCCCTAGCTGCATGGATAACCATTAAGCCCCCAACGAGGCATGAAATAAGGATACCAGCAAGCATAGTGAGGGACTACGTGGAGGAGGTTCGTGCTAGGCTGGCAAGGGGGCTTCGTGTAGCAGAGGAGCACGTGCGTAGAGCCTTCGAAGCCGGTGGCCTCTATGCGGCAGAGACGGCGAGTAGGGAGGCTAGGAGAGAGAAGCTTGGCGCGATAATTCGGGGGCTACGGGAGCGCTACCGCGAGGCAACAAGGCATGGTATGCTGGACAGTGTTGAGGATCTAGACGCTGTGCTCCTAGCACTGGAGGTTAGGGGAGTCCTTGTGAGCAATGACGAGGGTGTGAGGAGGTTTGCGGAGGCTCTGGGCGTAATATCAATAGATCCACCTAAGTTCATAAGCGTGTTGCAAGGTTTGCTACGCCACTCCAAGACGGGAGGGGTGGCGAGGGAGGAGGCACATAGCACCTCTTGACCCCCTCCCAGCCTTCTACCCTATCCGGGGCCGGCCTGGTTGCATGGTGAGCCGTTGGTAGTTGTTGTGACGCCCTCGGTTCTCCGGGACTCTTCACGACTCATATCGCTAGTAAACACTGTTGAAGGTCTTATGGATAAGTATAGCCTGGTGCTGGTAGCCGGTCCGGCGTACAATGTTGAGGAGGAGTTGTGGAGGTTTACTATTTCACCTCACCGTTACAGCTGGGAGCGCATAGTCAAAACAGTCATGTCGAGGTATGCCTCGATGGCTCGTGGCGCTGTTACTAGTGAGAGGGAGCTAGAGATACTCCGCGGCGAGTACTCTCGTCTCTCCGACGACATGGCCCGTATCGCCTGGACCATGGCTGTTGCCGGCGAGTCCTGGGAGCAAGCAGCAGCCCTACTCCTCTCCTACGGGTCAAAACTCTCAGCAGCCCTTACAGCGGCAGCACTGCGAAGCAGGGGTATCGAGGCTGTATGGCTTAGCGGCAGGGAAGCCGGAATAATCGCTGTAGGTAAGCCCCTCAACGCAGATCCGGACTACGCGGCTTCGAGTGCGTCCGTGAAGGCAAAGATAAGCATACTACTCGAGCATGGTGTCGTGCCCGTCGTAGCTGGTGGCGTGGCTGGAAGCTCCACGGGCCGGATAATGATGCTTGGCTGGGCGGGAGAGGTGCTCACCGGCCTAGTGCTCGGCAACTTGCTGGGAGCGAGAGAGGTTAGAGTGTTGAGAGAGCCACCCGGCATATACCCGGTTGAGCCTCCCCAGCCTGGTGCCGAGCCTCTTAGAGCGATAGGTGTGGGCCAGGCAGTCCTCCTGGCTAGACTTGGCTTACTAAGGCTCACGCCTAAGGCTGGCAGAAACATGGTTATGGAGGTTAAACTCGTATACATGGGCTTTACGGGTCAAGCTACGCATGTCACGCCTGTGGGTGGCGGGGGAGCAGTAGGCATAGTACCGGCTATTATTGGGCGGCCGGCGCCTAGCGGCGAAGAGTACTGCGAGATAGCGAGGGTCGAGGTGCTAGGCGGGAAGACTGTTGTGGTACAGGAGCTAGGCTCGCGGCCGTTCTGCTCCTCCAAAACCAGAGTGGTAGAGGCTGCCAGGGCGACCTTGCTCCTCCTAGCCGGTGTCAAAGCCAGCCCCGAGCAGCTCGGGCTTAAGGCTACAGCAGCACTACCAGCAAGCGATGATTCATACTTGGTTGTTGTAGAAGAGCAAAATATTGAGGACATAGCCTTGGGAATCCATGCTAGGCTCCGGGAGGGTAACACCCCGCTATACACGGAGCCGCAGCCCCAAGCCCCAGCAAGGGCCTGGAATACCTAGGATAGGGACGCTGCTTGACGAAATTCGACCTGCCACCGCCGCCGCCCGGAATAGAATCGAAGAGCAACGAGGAGATAGTTGAGGCTTTCCTTGCAGCCCTAGCCGCAGCTGGTGCAAGCCCAAAGACTGTGAAGGCCTACCGTGCAGCACTACGCGACTTCCTAGACTTCATAGGCGACAAACACATCTTCCAGATAGACAGCAGCGATGTCTCCGCATGGATATACGAGAGGCTCTCCAAGGGTGTGCGAAGGCCAAGGAGCAGCGGCAATAATCTCCTCGACGCCCGCAGCCGCCAGGCAACAATGCACTACTACACATTGTTCCTCCGGGGCTTCCTAGCATGGCTAGGCCTAGATGTAAAGGTGCCGGTGGTAAAGAAGCCCCGCGGCGCACGCGTCGAAGCCCTGAGTAGGGAGGAGGTTGAGAAGCTACTCGCGGCAGCCCGGGACCCCCTAGACCTCCTCATAGTCGCGCTTCTCTTTGAGACAGGGCTACGAGCCCAGGAAGCTGTAGAACTCAGGCTCGGCGATATAGACTTCCAGCGCCGCGAGATAAGAGTAAGAGGCGCCAAGTACGGGGAGGAGAGGATAGTCCTCTATGGCCCGTTGACTGAGTATGCGATGCAGATCTGGCTCCAGCTGCATCCAGACATGAAGCCAGACGATAAGCTGCTTGGGATAAGCTATAGTGGGCTCTATAAGAGGCTAAAGACGCTGGCGAAGCGGGCAGGTCTCGATCCGAGAAAGGTTAGGCCCCACGTGCTACGCCATACATTCGCAACAGAGGCTCTACGTAGGGGTCTACCACTGCCTGCGGTGCAGAGGCTCCTCGGCCATAAGGACATCAAGGTTACCCAGGTGTACCTACACCTCGTAAACGAGGATATACGCCGCCTATACCAGCAAGCGTTCTCTCAGCCCATGGCACCACCGGCAGCCCAGCCGTACCTGCAGCAGGCCGTGGTTCCGCCAGTCCAGCCGCCGCAGCTCCCCATGGCGCAACAGTTGCCAGCCCAGCAGGCCCAACCAATGCTGCAGCCAGCACCATACCCCGTCATGGCGTCTCCTCAGCCGCCTATCCAGCAGATCCAAACACCCTACATGCAGCTAGCGGCACAGCGACCCCTTACTCAGCAGTCAGTCTCCATGTACGCTGGATGGCAGCAGTCTCAGCCGTTAGCCAGCCAGGCAGCTCCATCCATGACTAGGAAAGAGGCGGGTGTTGAGGCCTAGCCAAGGCCTAGCTCCTCCTTGGAGACCACCGTGGCAGAGCCGTAGCCCACTAGTATGATCTTGTCTGGCGCTAGTGCTTCGAGCACCTCGGGACGGTTAGTCGAGGCTATAGCGGTTATACCCGCTGCCCTTGCAAGCTTGCCGAGTTTCCTTGCAACCCTCTGCGCTGTGAGTCGGTCCAGGTGGGCGGTAAACTCGTCTATTATCAGCAGGTTTGGCTTCTCGGCTAGGAGGCTGGCAAGCTTGGCTCTCTCCTTCTGCCCAGTAGATAGCTCGCTAAATCTTGCCCTGTAGAATATCGCGTCGCTGAGGCCTACAGCGTTGAGTATCTCCACGCTCACAGCAGGGTCGCCAGTCTTTCTCGAAACGTGCTCCAGCAAGGTCTCATCGCCAAACTCGGGCTCAATCTCTCCCGGCAATAATGCGGCAAGTCTAACGTTGCTTGGCAACTCGACCCTGCCACTTGTTGTCCTGTAGTTTTCATTGTCAATGCCGAGTGCTGCTCCGATAACCATCCTCAGAAGGGTTGTCTTGCCGGCACCGCTAGCGCCGACGACGGCCACAACCTCCCCTGGCTTGACCTCTATGTTTACGTCCCTGAGTACGTATCTCTCTACTAGCCTCCTCTCAGCGCCGAAAGCCTTGAGCACGTCTTGGAGATCTGGCGGGAGCCTAGAGACGTCTAGTTGGCTCCTATACATCTTCGTGAGGTTTACCAACCTTATAGGTCCAGCTAATGGCTCAACCCTGCCATACCTTGGCTGGAACAGCTTGCCTCCATGCCTCCTCGCTTGGGGGTCGCGTTGTAGGAACTCGAGTATCCTCCTCCTAAGCCTCCTCGGTTAGCGGGTACATGAGGACTGGGCGGCTGCTCGCAGTATCCCACATGTAGTAGAAGCCCGCCTTTTCAAAGAACGGGTTATACCTAGCCATCTGAGCTATGGTCTCAACGACGTGTTTGGCGCGCTTCATCTCTGGTATTCGCCGCTCCTTTTATCCACTCCACGGCAAGCTTTACAGCTAACACGCCAAGACCGTCGCCACGGTAGTCAGGGTGTACTACTACGCGGGCAATGCGGGCAGCGGCGGTGTTAGCCCTACGTAGAGCCTCTTCAGCTATCTCTTCGCCCACGGCTGCACGTGCAATTCTTTTCGAGCCATAGAGGTCTGCTAACTCCCTAAACCTCTCAAGTATCTGCCTTCTCCTCTGAATGGCAAGGGGCCAGAAGGTTGGGTGGAACCAGTCCCTTGGAAACACCTTTTCTCTAATCATCTTCTCGACTATTACCCTGCCGTCCTCAGTTACTATGCGCCGATGCATTAGGGGTATCGGCGTGTCGACACGTACATAGCCCACTATCCTGGGCTCATAGGGCTCCCTAGAGACAAGTTCTAGAACCATAAACCGGCTCGAAGGAAGACTACCCCTTATCTCTTGTAGCTTCATAGGTACACCGCACATTGGACATTCCGGCTGTACATTGGCTTCAGCGTACCTGCCACAGAGCGGGCAGCGCCAAATAGCCACTATTTCCTCCTTGCTTGCATAATGGTACTGTTCCAGGCTCACAATCTCCTTGTAGTCATCCTCCGAGACAGCCTCCCTGGCAACAATCCTGTACTCGTACAATTTCCTTCCGAAGACGCTCTCCCTCTCCAGTCTTACCTCCTTTTTCCACGGCGGCCAAACCGGTATCTTTTCGACCCGGCTGCCGTCACTCCATAGCCGCCAAAGCCTATAGCTATCCTTTGGCGCGACATAGGCGCCATTAATGGCCTCGGGCTCCTCCGTGAATAACGCCTCTACGTGCTCTCCAGGCTGGAGCCACCGCGCAATAGAGCCGGGCATTAGCATGTCTACACGCGCGCCAGTCTCAAGCTCAACTATTACTCCTCCAAGCCATCGAGAGCCAACCCTTGGGAACACGGAATACGCACAACCTTGGCCCTAATCGGGACCATGATAGGTATGTGGTACGCGGCCAAGGCACTCCTCCTCACTACACTTCTCCCGAATCCTCCCCTGTAGCTCCACAAGTCTAAGATGCCTTAGCCAGCCCTGCTATACGTTCCGACAGCCTCGCCATACGCTATAATGTGGCTCTTAGCGACGTTCCACACATCATCGAGCCGTAGCCCCGGCCTCAAGGAGATCATAGAGTCTAGGGCGAATACACGTATGTAGTATCTATGTGGCTGGTCGCCCGGAGGTGGACAGGGCCCACCGTAGCCGATCCAGCCGAAGTCGTTAACACCTTGGTAAAAGCCGTCCACTACAGCTTGTCTGGGTAAACTATCGGGTACAACGACTACAGTGGAGTTTACAGGTATGTTGTAGACGAGCCAGTGGATAAACACTCCACGGGGAGCATCAGGATCAAACATTACTATTAACAGTGACTTGGCTTTCGCAGCGTTACCAGTAAGCTCTATGGTCAGCATTGGTGATGTATCGGAACCATCGCAAGTATATGCGTGTTCAAACACGCCATTAGAACCTATGGCAGGAGTCGAAACCTTGACAAGCCGTGGCCACGGCAGCTTGTCAAGGCTTACCGGGCTAACACTGGCAGCACCGCTCCTGCCACGAGCATAAATGGCGATAACAGTAGCTGCAATGATACCTGCCAGAAGTACTGCTAGAAGAGTGGTATGCCGTCTAGATGCCATCAAACCCACCCATGTAGTAACGAGTGTCTACAAGGGTTAAGGAGTTTTACAGTCTTCCAAATCTCCTCCTAAACCTTCGAGATATACTGTAGCGTCTTGTAAACCGCAGCCCTACACCCTGGGCCAGTGCTAGGCTCTCAAGGAGCCCCATGTACTCCTCCATCTGCCTCCCTGTGATCGTAGCGTTCAAGTGGGCAGCTATGAGCGGTATATTGTAGTAATCGGGATCCCCGTAGCCTCTGCGAAGAGCAGCGAGCACCTCCTCCACGGCGGCGTCGGGCTCTACGAGCACCCTTCCCGTCGAATAGTAGCTGCCTGAAGGCCCGGGTATCTCGACGAGGAGAGGCTGGTCGCCAGGAGCAAGCCTAACATAGACCATGCTTACGCCGGGTAGCTGGTCTAGAAGCTCTGGCAGCCTCTCTGCGAGGGAGCGGAATTCGCTAGCCTCCGGCTCGTCTCCGAGGAGTACATAGGCCTTCTCAGCTGCAGCCTCGAGGAGACCGCGTAGCCCGCCACGTCTTAGCCTGCTGTGCAGCTGGTGCGGCGGTGGCAGCCTTAGCGGCCACGTGTAGCCAACACTGAAGCCCGCGGTGTCAGCTAGGAATGCTGGATCTCGGTAGCTCGGGTCTAGTGCAGCGTCATAGAGGCCTCTCAGCTCTCTCGGGACGAGCCTTCGAGCGGATAGCAGCTGCTCCCTCATCGCTAGCGGGTAGTAATCCAGAGCCCTTGAAACCAGCTGGGCCAGCGGCTTGGCCTTCGAGGCAACCATTTCAAGTAAAACCTTCTCCTTTAAAGCCCTAAACCCGTGATCCTTCGATACATAGGCAAGCCTAACCCCCCGCTCAGCAGCAGTTCTACAGAGTGTAGCTACCTCGGCGAGTAGGTAGCTGCTGTGGAGCGCCGTGTAGACCCCTCCGATACCGCTTATCGAACTAGATGCAAGTCTGGCTATGGAGCGGAAAGCCGACGTGATTGTGGTCCACAAACTGCCATCCATTAGGAGTATGCTGCCCGGTGGGAGCCGGTGCACGAGCCTCACAGCAATCCTGTGCTCAAGCCAGGATCTTAGCGAGTCGAGGACACGGGTATCGCGGACAGGATAGAGGCGAAGCTCCAGCCCCCTCTCGGGCTCCCCACCCTCAACGTAGCCGTACGCCCTGGCTATGTAGAGGCTCCACCCCATAGCAAGAGGCTGGAATCCGCCGCCTCCATCCACGGCTGCAACTGGGCGATCAGCATCCCCATCCTCGGGAAGGCCTGGAACCCACCAGTACGTATCAACGCTCTGAAGACTCCTTCCAGCCTGCCGCGCCTTCAGGGACTCCAGGAGCTTCTCAGCCTCGCTAGTAAACATGTCTATGAACCAGTCGCCTGGCCTCAACCACGGAGCCCCAGGGGAAACCATAACCGAGGTAATACCTTATCGGCTAAGCCCCTACCAGTGAGTCAAGAGGGGAGGGTCAGGCGGCTAATCCCCTCGTCACCCCCTGCCCTCTCGGGTCTTGGGGCCTGGAATTCATCAGCCCCGAGAGGTTGGGGGTTGAATAACATGGAGCCGGGGGAGATAATTGTAGAGGCACTGTCCCGGATACGTAGTGCATGCAGCGAGTCCGCCGCGCGAGACCTATGTGAGGAGCTTGAGGACATACTTGTAGTTGCGCTCGACGAGGCTCGAGAGTACGAACTATCAATGGCTCCAAGGTATCTCGTAGCTGTGGAGGCTCTAGCTGATAGGCTTGAAGCGATAGCAAACACCCTAGAGCTGCGTGGTGCTGCAAAGGCGGGAGCTGAGCTGCGCGAGGCAGCCCAGCTTCTAAGACGCCTTTCGGCCTCCAGCCTTCCTCCAGGAGCCGACTAATAGCAACCGCAGGGCTTCGCGCTGTGAGAGCCCGTAGTGCTCTGCTACGGCCTCAGCTAGCTTCTCAAACCACCAGGGGTGTAGATGGTATGCTATGTGTAGCTCGTAGAGATGCATTGCGGGGCATGATATGCAGCCTATGCGTGTGAGCCCCTTGCTGTAAAGGTGGTTGAATGGTATGCCCCTCTCGTAGAGGTAGAGCTGCACAGCCAGCCGTGGCCAGTGATGTATGGGTAGTGCCCTCACGACGCCAGGTATGAGGGGATTCTCGCCAATCCTAGGTGTCGAGGCTCTCGTCGTGCTTTCCCAGCGGCGAGCCCCGTCGAGTATGAGCCTTACGCCGCGTGACCGGTAGAAGCGCCGCAACGGCTTGAGCTTTAGTAGCCGGGTACACCACCTGTCATCCCTCGTCATGAGCCCTCTTCTCCTAATCTCCTCGATGGGTTCAGCTTCAGCTTCAACAACCTCTAGGTCTACACCCAGGATGCTAGTAACCTTCTCAACATACCTTCGTGTCTCCGGAAACTCCATGCCGGTGTCAACGTATACTGCTACCACGTTCTCGGGGCCAACAGCCTCCCTCGCGAGGCTGAGGACTGTGGCGGAGTCGGAGCCACCGCTAAAGGCTACGTATAGCCTGCCCCTGCTAGCCTGGTACCTCGCGTAGACGCGTCTGATAAACTCCCTAGCCTCAGAGGCTAGGCCGCCTACTACCTCCGCGTTAACTTCCACTGCCTCCTCCATGCTGCCGGGATCTAGGAGCCTCATACCCTTTGGAGCCAAGTCCTTAACCTTCACAGTACACTCTCCAACAACCCTCGCAGGGCCTACCCAGCCATCAACGGATACCAAGACCCAGTTGCGGCTCCCAATGCTACACTCTGGGAGCCTTACACGTTTACCCTTAAGCCGCCTTCCCCGCGGCCCTGAAACGCCGATGGTTGGAGCGCCAAGGCTTGCTGCAAGACTTGCAGCTGCACCACTAGGGTGGAGAACCCAGCCACGCCCAGCCACATACTCTATTGCGCTGAGTCTTAGCGCTTCAGCAAAAACCTCGATGGCATACTCGCTCTGAGGTGCTGGTATACGGTGAAAAACCACAAGCCTCTCATCAAAGGATACTCTAACCCCGAAAGTAGAGTGGAAGAGCTGGCTGACAATGCTCTTCTCAAACCCACCCGCTAGCCAGTAGTCGCCTCTCACATTCCAGCAGCTGCGAGATCCAAGCCTACAGCCTAGCACTGGAACGTTACGATCTAGCAGCCAGCCAACCCTCTCTAACGCCTTTAGCAGCCCCCCAAGCCCGCCCATGGATCCTAGCTGCACCCGGGGCAGAGCCTCCAGCTGTATAGCGGTTTATCACTATCCTAGCCAGCTAGCAGCTTCTCTACGGCCTCGCGCAGCTTGTCACCATACTCTACACCGCGGACCTCGACTCGAGCAGCAATTTTGAACCCACAATTTGTCAGCAAAGGCTCCAGCTTCTTTATGGCAGCAGGACCCCAACCATAGGAGGATAACAGCATCACTCTCTGCCCAGCAGCAGCCTTAGCGCAGAGCTGCTCAGCAACATAGGTCATTAGGGGGAAGGCCTCAGCCTCATATGTCGGAACCCCTAGTACGATGTAGCCTGCGTCAAACGCATCGCCGATAGCGTCGGCTATGAGGGCCCGGCTCTTATCGTTGAAACCGTAGATAGCTACGTGAAGCCCCTTCTCCCGTAACATGTCGGCCACGATGTGTGCTGCATACTCCACAGCACCGTACATACTACCGTAGATCACAACAGCCCTACTCTTGTCTAGGTCGCCGCTCACCCAGCTACGATAAAGCCTCAAGAAGTCTCCGATGTAGCGTCGCAGTACTAGGCCGTGAAGCGGCGCTATTGTCTTAGGTTTAACGCCAGCATTTTCCAGCTTGTCCAGCGTCTTCAATATCCAGCTCCTATACCTCCCAGCAACAGTAGCCAAGTACTTCCTCATGAACCGGATATATGTGGTAAAATCCTCCACATGCTCGTCAGTCACGCTTGAAGGTATAGAGTAGGAGCCGAACACATCACCGGAAAATAGGACGCCCCGAGCCTCATAGAAGCTCATAACTGTATCGGGCCAATGAACCCATGGAGTCTGATAGAACACTAGATACTCATCGCCACCGAGGTCTAGTCTGGCGCCCTCCCGCACAGGCTTGAACGAGTTCAGCTTTACACCATAGTGGCTCTCAATAATAGTCTTCGCCATTGGATGACCATAGACTTCAACGTTACCTACACGCTTTAACAGCTCAGGCAAGGCGCCAGAGTGGTCTGGCTCAGAGTGGTGGACCACAATGACATCTATATCGCGCAGCTCAGTAATACTGCTAAGAGCTTCCAGATAGTCAAGTGTAAAGGGCTTCTTAACAGTGTCAAGCAGAACTGTACGCTTTTGGCCTAGGATTAGGTAGGAGTTGTAGGTTACTCCTTCTGGTATCTCCCAGAGAGCCTCGAAGAACCCTGTTTCATCGTCCTCGACACGTATAAGGTAGAGGTTATCATAAAGCTTAACAGTTCTCGCACGAGCCAATCCAGCCGCCTCCGGAAGATTAAGCAAAACCAGGAGATTTTAGACCCTCTGATGAACCCGCAGCCCTTTCACTACTCAACCCCGGCGAGGGAATAGGAGCGGGGCACCGGATACTTTGACACTGCTCGTAGGTTTTGTGCTTAGTGGCTCGACAAGCGATGAGGCTAAGATTCAGCTGACGGAGGCTGGCGAGGAGCGGCTGAGGGAAGGCCAACTAGTAATCATAGAGTCTAACCGTGGCTCGGAACTCCTGCTAGCCCGTATCGAGAGGATTGTGCCAGTAAACGAGTTCTTCGTCGAAGGCGACCCTTGGAGTGAAGCCAGGCGGCGTGGACTCCTGCCACCCCTAGCTGAGGAGGTTGCTCGCCGCTACACGCTTGCAGAGGCAGCAATACTGGGCAAAGCTGGCAGGAGAGGGCTGGAGGAGCCCGACCGGCCACCAAAGCCTGGTGACCGTGTTAGAATGCTGGGGTCTGGCGAGCTCGAGAAGCTCCTCGGAGTAGAACGTGATGCTCCTGGCGTCGTCTGGTACGGTGAGCTGCTTGGCTATGAGGGTCTCGGACTGCCGCTCGACATCGAGAACATCACTATGCATGTTGGTGTCTTCGGGGAGACAGGTAGCGGGAAAAGCTACGGTGTTGGCTACATGCTAGAGCTGCTATCGAGAATACCCCTCGGCGATGGCCGGTATGGTGCATTACCGGCAGTGGTGGTGGATGCTAATGGCGACTATCTAGACTACCACGAAGCCTTCGCCTCAGGGCACCGGCTTGGAGAGTACCATGCTGTATACAGGCTCGTCTTCCCGCGGAGCCCGGCGCGCTTCGAGCCGTACACCAGAACCGTCACGATAGACCTCGACGTGTTTACTGCTCGCGAGCTTGCAGAGTTCATAGTCACCTACAAGTCTGGAGGCGTAGACGTTAACGAGCTGCAGGTGGCAGCTCTTGAGAGGGTTTTGAGGGAGCTGGGAGAGGAGTACCAAAGCTACACAGAGATATTCACGAGGAGGGTCTCGGAGCTCTACGAGCTGCTCTCCGAGCTAAGCACTGGGCGCGGGGCGCCGATACACCCCCAGACAGCCCGTGCGGTACGCTCTGCGGTGGACAAGTTTGTCGGCGACATAGTTGAGGGCTACGGTGTTATATCGAGGAAGCCCAGCATAGACAAGGGGTTTATCGATGAGCTGACGGCGCAACCCAGCCTCGCGATAATCGACTTCTCAGCCGAGGGCGCCCCAGGGATACCGCTGCCCGTCCGCCAGCTCGTTGTAGCCTACCTGGCCCGGCTCCTCTACAAGGTGTTTACAGAGTACAAGGTGAGGGGTGAGGAGCGCTACCTCGCGCTGGTGATCGAGGAGGCCCAGAACTACGCACCCAACCCCCGCACATACCCAGTGGCATGGAGCCTAGCCAGGGACTACCTCGCGCTGATAGCTACGCAGGGCCGCAAGTTCGGGCTATGCCTTGTACTCGTGAGCCAGAGGCCAGCCTTCGTGGATCCTGTTGTTCTATCGATGGTTAACACGTGGATAATCTATAGGCTCGCGGTAGAGGATATCCCGTATGTCTCCAAGCTTAGCGGTGGTCTGCCGAGAAGCCTCGAAAGGAGGCTTACTCGTCTACCGCGCGGCATAGCAGTGGTAACTGGGCAGATGAACATGCTCGGCTTCCCGGCACTCGTACGCACCGGCCGCCGCAGGGTAAGCCATGCGATGGGCAGAACACGGCTTGTGGAGAGCCTACGCCGGGTGTATGGTGTTGGAGAGGGAGCTGGTGGAAAGGGTTAGAGAGAAACTAGCAGCGCTAGCATCGGAGATAGCTAGCGACGGTGAGCTTGTAGAGAAGCTCCTCCGCCGCGCCCTAGCCCGGGCCCAGAGCCAAGACTATGCCAGGCTAGCGGGGCTCAGCGAGAAGCTCCTCGCAGCTCTAGAGGAGCGAGGCCTCCTACACGGTATACCGGGGAAAGTACGTGCAAACACCTTCTACGGTGTTGACGGTTCGCGCCAGTATGTCGGTGGCAGGCTCGGCCGCTACTACGTCTTCGCCGCCTCCGCAGTGGTGGAGTACCGAGACGGCAGGGCCAGGGTCTCCTATCCAGCAGTGGAGGTTTTCGAGCTGGTAGACCCGGCGGGCTCCATGGTAGAACTCGTCTCCGAGTATGCAATGCTCCTCCTTGAAACAGCAGCTCTAGACACGGTAGAGCCCCCCAGGGGTAGCTACATACTCCTCGACGGTCCCATAGCGGATCCTCCACACGACCCCGACGCGGCGGCAATGGCGGTAGCGTACATGAAGGTGCTCGGACTGGCTGAGCCTGAAGCTCTAAGGCTTGCTCCGCGCTACCACAATCTGCGGGCAACAATTCTCGCTTCGAAGCTCTCTGAAGGCGTTCGGGTTATTGGTGTGGTAAAACGTATTGCAGGACTAAGCATCCTCACAAGCCTGGCACGTAGTGCTGGTTTAGAAGTACCAGGAAGCCTAGGCGACGAGGACCTAGCACTGGCTCTCGCAGCTGCAGCTAGGGCTGCTGGCGTGGGTTCAGCCTACACAGAACCCGTTCCATTGTGCAGCCAGCTATCCCAGAGGCTCTGCAACGCCTACCGCTCAGCGGGCATAGAGATTGTGTCGACCTACGTTCTACCCGGTAACACCCTACGGCCATACAGGCTAGACGTGCCAGTACCTCGCGGCGAAGACCCCAATGCCTGGACGGCAGAGGCCGTAGCAGTAGCTCACGAGCTAACGCTTCCCGGCTACCGGCTGCCACTACCAGTGGTACTGGCGCATGAAAAGGTGCAGATACGCCGTAGCCTAGCAAGGCTAGTCTACCGTGAGATAATAGCGAGGGCCACGGTGCCCGAGCGCAACCCGGTTATAGACGTGTTAAAGGCGCTTGCAGCCCTGGAGGAATAGCCGGCATGCTGGGAAAACTCCGCCGCCAGGTAGCAGGCCTATTCGCGAGAGCAGCCAAGCCCCTTGCACTGCTACCAGCCGACGTATACACGGTCCTGGGCCTCGCCGCAGCCCTAGCCTACCTCGCACCATGCAGTAGCGGCAAGCCCATAGCAGCAGCCGTAATGCTCGCCGCTAGTGGGCTCCTAGATGCTCTCGACGGTGCAGTAGCAAGGCTACGTGGCGAAGCAGGCCCCCGCGGAGCTTTCCTAGATAGCGTTCTCGACAGGATAACCGACACGGTCTACGCGCTTGGCTTCCTCCTACTGGGCTACAACCCCCTATTTGTTCTTGCATTCCTCTCCGGAGCACTGGTAACAAGCTACACGAGAGCACGCTACGAAAGCCTCACCGGGAAATCCATGGAGGGTATAGGCCTCCTTGAAAGAAGCGATAGAGTCGCGGCACAAGCATTGGTCCTCATAGTGCATGGGTTCACAGGACTAGACATAGCCGAGAAGCTCTACGCGATACTTGCGGCAGCCTCATGGGCCACGGTGATCCAGAGACTAGCCCAGGGCATACGCCAGCTGGGCAAGAAGTAACGAATGGCCTTGAGGGAGGGGCTAGTATGCTGTGAGGATCTTGGGGCTCGGTAATCCCCTCCAGTCATCAGCCCCGGGTCTCCTCCCCCGGGTCTGCGCCGAGGGTGCTCCCAGCGGTTTCCGCATCCCCTGGTACTGTCTTCTAGCGTTGCAGGGGTTTAAGGCGAAGTGTAAAGGCTTTTGTTATGCGGCGGCCACGGGGCATGTGGAGTACTATTCTCAGCTTGAACTCGCCGTAGCCTGCTAGTAGCGTATTTTTCAGCTTGAGCTTCTCCTTGAGTACTAGTGGTGTTACAGCTTTCACGGGGCCTATGATGACTAGTGGTTCGGTAAGCCCCATGTACTCTATTCTGCGGCTCTCGCGGCCCGAGAACAGCTTGACACGGTGCTGTTTCCCACTCTCGTACACCAGCTCCACGGTGACCTTCCTAGCCTTTGTGAGGAGGGCTGTTACGGTTCCACTTAGGTGCCGGGCTTCCCTCTCAAAGCTTACCTCTACGTAATCGTCGCCGGTTAGCACGTTGAAGCTGTCTGGCTCGACGCGGAAGAGTCCCGGTGCAGCGTAGGCTACTATGACATCCTCGTAGCCCCTCTTTCGGAGCTTCACTGCGGGGAGCTGGAGCACGCCGGAGCCGTCGCTGCCAATTACTGTCAGGAATTGCTTCTGCTCGAGCACCAGCTTGTCGAGCCTTGTCTTCTGCTCTGGGTGGAACTCGACGGTGCGCTGGTAGCCGCTTAGTCTGGCCCAGAAGCCGCGCGAAACTAGCTTCCCTATCTCGGCCTCGATGATCTCTGCGAAGGTGAGTGTCGAACTGCTCATACTTGCTATGATCTCCTTCAGCTTTGCTTCGACGCCTCTAGTAAAGAGTCTTCGTGCCATATACAATATCAGTGTGAGCACGGTGAACATGAGGAGGATATACAGCGTAGCGCGTAGCGAGCCGGAGAGAGCAGCTGCGAGCAAAACGGTTACGACGACCGAGGCGGCTGAGGAGAGGTTTGCAAGGCGCCCCTCGCCAGTGACGTAGACTACCCGGGCCAAGCTGTGGTCAACCTCAAGCACCTAAGCTGGTATGGTGTCTGCACTGTTATACTACGGCTTGTCGTACTCCGTTATCTGCTATGTGTAGTTCAGTCCTACGCCCCCCCTTAGCTTCTCAGGCTGTGCATCGTTAGCAGTGTATAGGTTTGTGTCAAGCTCCTCTGTCAGACGAGCATAAACTACATCATAGATGCCTACCATGTATCGGGATAATTGTTCCAGCGTCGCTCCAGCCTCAGCCCGGGGCCAGGCCGTACACCTCGAGGCTGACCCGAAAACAGTCTAACCATTCTACAGCATACCCGGCTCCATAAAGCTCCTCGAAACATATTCCGGGGCTTTAGCTACTTCTACGAGCGCTAGGTGCCGCACAGCTAGATGATCAAGATTATAAAACACTGGGCAAGGCGTTTAGCGCATAGTATGTTCCAGAAGCCCATGTCAACGATGTTTTGGAGATACACGTGAAGCGATGTCTTGCAGCCCCGTGGACCGTTGTCGCATCTGTCACCAAAAACTACGAGGCTAAGGTTACTGTGGCAGAGTAAGTGGGATTCTACGGGCGCCCCCAGACCGCGGGCTCACAACCCGCCGCTTGCGGCGGCTTCGCCCGCGGGGCTTCATGTAGACAGCCCTGGGCGGGTGGGGTTAATGCTTCCCCCGCAAGACATGAGCACATAGTCTACCAGGTCCCGTGGGGGTGGACTTTGTTGATGCTGAACTCTCTTCCTAGCTTGCTGGCGATGTGACGTGTATTGTCACCTCCTGTTGCCAGGTCCTTGCCTAGCGCTGCGGACAATAATGCAGTCAATATAGCCTCGGAGCAACCTCCAAGCTCATGAGCTGTTCCCGTCACGTCGTTACGGTGGAGGGGTATGGCCGGGAGGCTTGGAGCACGGTGTTGATAGCCCTTGTGGCACGCTATATTGGTGCTAGCGAAGCATGGGGATAGCTGTTAATTCCGCCCCGCGCTATGTACTACATCTACGAGTCTTGGGGCCTCGGCCGACACCCGGGGTGAGGCCGCCGAGGAGGCGGCTCTATGACCCTGGGGCCGGCTAGGGGCCGCGGCCAAACCCTCCCACCTCTCTTCAGCGTTAAAACCGTGACAGAGAGAATGGGTGTTGGCGCTGCTGGGTGTGAGGAAAAGAATGAGGTGGCGATGTGGAGGATTGGCCTTGGCGACCCGCCCCGCGGCGGGGGCGGGGATGGGCAGGGGAGCAAATGCCGAGCCGCTAGTCTACAATGCTGTCCTTCTGCGGCTTGCCACGGTGTAGCCAGCACTTTGCGAAGTGGCCCTCGTTGACCTGGAAGTATGGTGGCTCCTGCTCCCTGCAGATTGGCATTACCTCGCTGCAGCGTGGCGCGAAGCGACAGCCCGGCGGTGGTGTGCGAAGGTCTGGTGGCTGGCCTGGTATGTAGTGTAGCTTCTCCTTTGGCCCTCTCAGCCTGGGTATTGCTCTTAGGAGTGCCCTCGTGTATGGATGCTGTGGGTTGTTGAATATCTCCTCGCTCGGGCCATACTCCACTATCTGGCCAGCATACATTATTGCGATCTTGTCAGCCATCTCCGCAATGACGCTCAGATCGTGAGTGATGAATATTATGCTCATGTTTAGCTCGTTCTTAAGCTGCTTGAGCAGGTTTAGTATCTGGGCCTGGATGATTGTGTCAAGGGCTGTGGTGGGCTCATCGGCTATGAGTATTGGGGGATCGAGCACGAGGGCCATGGCTATTACTACGCGCTGCTTTTGCCCGCCACTCAGCTCATGCGGATACCTATTAGCAATGTCCTCGCCTAGGCCGACCAGCTTTAGTACCTCAACTGCGCGGCGGTAAGCCTGCTCCTTCGTCATACCCCTGTGGACTATGAGTGGCTCTGCTATTTGCTCCCAGACCTTGTACATCGGATTTAGAGCGTTCATGGCGCCTTGAAACACCATGCTTATCTTCTGCCACCTTATCCTAGCCCTTACCTCGTCCTCGCTCATATTCACTATGTCTTGGCCATCAATTATTATGCTGCCCTTCACGATCCTGCCCGGCGGGGGCACAAGGCGTAGAAGTGACCAGGCGAGGGTGGATTTGCCGCAGCCGCTCTCACCGGCGATGCCTAGAACCTCGCCGGGCTCCAAGGTAAAGCTCACATTCTCGACAGCCTTGACGATGCCTCTGAGTGTGTAGTAGTGCACATATAGGTTGCGGACCTCAAGTATTGGAGGCATGGTCTACCTCCTCCACGCCCGGGACTACTATGGAGCGCACCCAGCCGGAGTTGTCGCGGGCCTCCCTCAAATATAATAACTCTGCCCCATGACAGCGCGGTCTTGGTCTTGGAGACTCTTAGGTGAGCACGGCGGTGCGGCGTGGAGGACTGCGCGCCATACTTGTTGTTGTCGCGCTATTCGGGCTCGTAAGCATGCTAGGCGATGCTAGCTATGAGGGTTTCCGTAGCTCGCTACCCGTACTCATACCTGGCACTGTGGAGCTGGGCGGTGTTGCAGGCGTCGGCGAGGTTCTAGCATGGGGTCTACGACCCCTCACGGGCCTGGTCGTTGAGAGACTGGGGGCATACTGGGGCTTCATACTCCTAGGCTACGGGCTCATACCGCTAGGCATACTCGTTGCTGGCCTAGGAGGCCCCATGCTGGCTCTCGGCTACTCCCTTGAGCGTATAGGCAAGGCGGTACGTGCCCCAGCACGCGATGCACTACTCTCCAGTATAGCAGGGAAAAGACGTGGTCTCGTATTTGGGGTGCACGAGTTCCTAGACCAGTTCGGCGCCGTCCTAGGCCCCTTCATAGCAATGATAGTAGTGTCCCTCGGAAAGTTCTGGATACTAGCCATACCTGGTGCGCTAACAATACCAGTCATAGTGGCTGCGATGAAGCTCTATCCCCGCAGCGTGGTGCCGAAACCCAGGCACGTGGATCTGGCTGAGACCCTCCGAGGCACCTGGCACAGCGTAGCCTACGTACTTGTAGCAGGCACCCTTGCAGCCAGCCCACTGGCAATAGAGCATGTAGCTAAGATGCTCGGCGTAGTGGATGAGAAAGGAGCATTCATAATCTATGCCATAGCTATGCTCTCAGACGCGCTCATAGCAATACCCATAGGCCTCCTATATGACGCAAATCCGCGCCTCGCAGTAGCCCTCCCAGCAGTGGTAGGCCTAGCCGGAGGCATCCTAGCAGTAACATCGCCCACGCTACCACTACTAGCCTATGCAGCTGCAGCAGCAAGCGGCGTCGCAGAGGCAGGCTTCGAGACCGTAGCAAGAGCAATGGTAAAGAGTGGCGCTACAGGCTACGGCATCTACGGCCTCGCCCGCGGCCTCGCAGTAGCAGGCTCAATACTACTCTACGGCAGCCTGGCAGCACATGTATGGTGACACGGAGACGCTACCATCGCAGACGAGGCAGAGGCTGCATAGTAAGGCTACTTGTTAGCGTTCCTACCGCTAGGTTACACATAACTAAGTAGTGCTAGCCTCAGGTGATGTATTAGTAACTGAACTTCCCTAATGGCTACTTGTAGGTTATGTGCTGGATGCACATATGAGTTGATGCTGCTACATAAGTCGGATTACGTCGTATACCTTCTACGCTTAATCTAGCTTAACGTATGCTTGCTATCTGCTGCTAGGAGGCTTCTGGGATGAAGGTATTTTAACTCCCTTACACGAGCGTACACCTTATCATAGCTTGCTAGGGCCTCATTTTCAACTATTGCTGTTACTGCGTGGAGACTATCAAAGTACGATAGCCCATATGTCTCGCGGAGCTTCCAGGCCAACGCTATGTGGGCTGGCTTAGGGACAGCAATATCTATGTTGTAGAATGCTAGTAGTTCCTCGAGGCTCTCATAGAATTCCTGCAGCTTAGCTTCTATTCGCCCGGATAGAAGCAGTAGATCAAGCTTTACCAGCGCGTATGGTGTTAGACGGAGAGGCCTTATTCTCCTAACAATCTCAGCCGCCTCATTATGATGCTTATCGAGGCCAACGCTAGCAGAAGATCTGTCTCTATTAGAACCATCGTTCTCTCAGCCTCTGCATGGCCTCTCTTGCAGCAGTTTGTCTAAGTTCGTTTATCTCTGCCTCAACGTCATGGGTGCCCTTAGGCACTGTTGATGCTGGTGCCTCTATAGGATCCTTTACAGGCTCTATAATCAGCTTATTGTTTTCAACACGTATTTTAACGGCATTTCTTATGCCGAGTTGGAATCGTATCTCGCTCGGTATCAATACTCTGCCCTTCTTGTCAACCCTAGCTATAATCTCCACTATCCCGCCACTATAAGGTGGGATTTCCCACGCTATTAGGCTTAGTCCTGAGCAAAATCTTAGAGTGGGCATGAGCGGTGTCTACGCATGAGGAAGCATTGTAAATGCTTGATTGTCCTCTAGGCATGAAATCTTAATACTCAACCGTCATTGTGGTGGTTTTATGCTTGGTGTGCTAGGTACATGTCTACTGGAGAAATGCTTGAAAGCTTCTACGTGACGTCGGTCTGGTTTTGAAGATCCACGTGAGGAGAGGGCACGTGAGAGATTCGAGTATTCCTTGTAGAGCAGCGTGACATACTTCCAAGAATACTCTTCAACAACCTCTACGAGCGAATACACGTAACAAGACTTCTACCGGATGGGCGCAGCGTAATAACAATCCACCTTGGCTACGACAAGTTCTCGGGAGTCGAAAAGAAGGCCTACTATACGCTCCCCGGATACAACTACGTAGCAACACTCAACATGAGGCTCTGAGATGTAGCCTCCGCAGCTGCCATACTCTGGCTATTTTACAGCGATGTAAAATTAATAGAGCAAGGTCCTAAACAAGCTGAAGTCATTATGGCGAGTAAACCCAGGCAATACACGCCAAGAAACCGCGAACTCTGGAGTAGCCCCCTTCACGGACTAGGCTAGCCTGTCAGTTGCAAGGATCTTGGGTCACAAATGCAGCTTAGTTAATAGTTTCATACTGCTTGTTGGCTTCTTTTGTTTTGCTTCTGCCTAGTAGCTCGAGAACATTTATGCAGTAAGGAGGTATGCATACTAACCGTAGTGAATTAAGTCATATAATATGTGTCTTTAGTGACGAACATTATTAACTCTAGTCCTATACTTGCTATTAAAATGTTGTTAAATAAATAAAAGTATTAATGATATCGATATGAGTTAAGAGTTCTATTGAATCTAGTAGTGAACGTATTACTAAGATCTAGCTGTGTGATAGCAGTGTACATCTTGTGCATCCAAGGCAGGGGTCGCACGCGTAACGACATGGACAGCTATTAACTGCAGAACACGGGCAGAGCTCGCCACAAGAGCAAACCTTGTGGCAGGGCTCTTCGGAGTATGCGTTAACGTCTATTTTAGCTGATCCGCAGAACGTTGCTATGGCTAATGGCCCTATATAGTAGAACTTTCCGAGGCATTCAACATGCGCAGTATCAATGCCATTATAGGGTGCTATAAAGGCTGCGTGGTCACACTCTGTATTCTTCCATATGCCTAGCAAGTAGGCCCACCATTCTATCTTACAGTAGCTCTCGTCGCGTACGTAGACAGGGACAGTGCCTGCCCACCATACGGTCATCTTTGCCACGCTCTTAGCTGCACCAGACATTATGCTTGCTGTCTCGCTATAGGTCGTATAGTAAAAGTAGTCGAGGACGTTTACATCCTTGCCGAGTAAATCCACGTAGATCCGCGATACATCCGGGTTAGCATCTGCGGGACGTAGCTTATAGCGGGCAATGATGGTTATTCCTTCGTTGCAGAGTTTCTCCGGTACACCGAGGGCTCTAAGCTCCTCGACAGTATGGTTAACATGGTACTTCCTGACAAACTCCTCCAGTGAGATACACGAAGAGTTGTCTACTTCTCTTTGAACAGTGTAGTTTACGAGTACGGGGTAGAGCTTGGCAGCGTCAATTATCCTGTTGTTTCTCAGTTTCAGCGCGTAGAATACGCCCTTCGCGGGATTGCCGAGAACAAGCACCTTCTCGTCAAGCGCATAATTTCTCTCTTCCCCATAAACTATAGTGGGACCCTGCGTGGCGGTGTCATTTAGCGTGAAGGGCAGAGTAGTTTTTACTGGCTTAAACACTTTTACCTCTATGGCGAAGAGGACTGTGAGCTTATTAATATCTTCGGTGGTTACGTTGTAGCCCTTAGACCTAAGGTATCTCAGTGCATCATCGACGCGATACCAGGGGTTTGGCGACCATATCACAAATATATTTGCATCATATCGTTTGTCGTCGATATAGTTGGTGGCTATCCTTGTCCCCCATCCTCTTGTAAGTGATGAACCATTTACTGGTTTGACACAGAGCTTTACTACATTGTCAGTAACGGAGCACTGTGGGGCATGCTGCACATAGTTTGCTACGAAAAGCATATACGCAGTCATGGCGGCAAGTAGGAGCGGTGCTGATACCAAAAATACCTTGCCTCCCATGTTTGTTCACCTTGCATTCTTATTCTTATTTCCATTTAAACATTGTTTTTTCTAATTGTTTTTTTTAAAAAAAAAAAAAAATCGAGCTCTGGGTCTGCAAGTAGGGGTATCTAACCAAAATATATAAGTGAGCGAATGGAACTAAGAAAGGAGCCTGCTAGTAGGTTTTTCTTGTTGTTGGTGTCTTGTTGCTTGTGTGTGGTGTTGTTTGCTAATTGGTGGGTTTGCTGTTTGCCGTGTTTTTCTCTTTTCTGGCTTCGCCCCTGCCTAGTAGCTTGTGAGCTCTGGCTAGCTCGTTTGCGGCTAGCGCGGCTAGCAGGTTTAGCTCGCCTGCAAGCACTGTTGCTGCTACTATCTCGGCGAACTTCCTGGCGTTGCTCCCTGGCGGGTCTCCGCCGCCTGCTACACCCATGAGGGCTAGTGCTTCCCGCTGTGTGGGGAGCCGGGTGCCTCCCCCGACGGTGCCCACCTCTAGGCTTGGAAGTGTTACCGAGATGTAGAGGTCTCCGTTACGCACCTCTGTCCACGTGTAGCCCATGCTGCTCTCGACGACCTGTGCTACGTCCTGCCCGGTCGCGATGAATATTGCTGCTATGATGTTTGCGAAGTGAGCGTTGAGGCTGAACGATCCAGCCCTGGCTGTGCCAAGCAAGTTCTTGACACGGTTTACGAAGTCTATCTCCTCTGGCCGAGCCTTCAAAACCTTTAGCGCGACATCCCTTTTGATAACCGCCTCGGCTACAACTGTCTTCCCCCTACCGAAGAGCATGTTTAGCAGTGCTGGCTTCTTGTCCGTACACATGTTACCGCTGAGCGCTATGAGCCGGACAGTGCCCGGATAGTTTGCCAGTATCCATTCAGCAGCCTTGTCAGTAGCTATAGTAGCCATGTTCATTCCCATGGCGTCACCGGTCTCATAGACGAAACGCAGCCAGACAAGGTTACCCGTAATGAAGGGCTGAACCTCCAACAGCTTGCCATGCCTTGTTGTGGATTCTGCCTCCCTCCTAACCTCGTCCATGTGCTCGCGTACCCATTCAACGAAGCGTGCAGCCTCCTCAATGCCGGGCGTCCAGAACACGGGAGCCCTCGCCATGCCGTCCCGGAGCACCTTGGCCCTAGCACCACCGCTAAGAGTTATCGCCTTAGCGCCACGATTCACGCTTGCAACAAGGGCCCCCTCGGTAGTAGCCATTGGCACGTAGTAATCGCCGTTAGCATAGTCGCCCCTAACCCTCAACGGGCCAACAATGCCGACCGGGATCTGAACCGCGCCAATCGGGTTCTCGATGTTCCTGCCAACAAGCTCCTCGAAGTCCAGTATGGTGCTCCCAATACTTGAAAGGCTAACGCCAAGCATCTTTTCAAGCGCAAGCCTCCGAGCAAGAGCACCTGCATTGGCATTGCCGAGAATCTTGTCGGCTTCATGAAGCTTTATGCGGCCCTCGATAATCCCCCGTACAACCTCTTCAAGCTTTGAGCGTTCACTCTCCTGCAAGCCCCCGAGACACCTCCCGCAGACAGCAACGTAGTCCCGGGCCGCGTTATTCAGTACCCCGGCCCGCAGCACAATGATATGCAGAACGAGCAGCCCCGACTACTATAAAAGGGAAAGTCATGGCCTACCTTACTGGTAGTGTGGAGGGGTACATGTATGCTCTCGCAACACCCTCTTCTAGCCAAGTGTAACGGCGGTCTTGACAAGCTCACACTAGCAGAAGCTGTAAGGCTCGCAATAATCGGTGAGCTCGACGCAATAAACCTCTACCTCCAGATAGCTAGGTGTGTCCGCGACGAGAAGGCGAGAAAGCTATTCGAGGAGATAGCCCGCGAAGAGAAGACTCACGTAGGCGAGCTTCTAGAGCTTCTTAGGAGGCTGGATCCGGAGCAGGTGCGGGAGCTGGAGGAGGGCGCAAAGGAGGCCGAGGAACTGCTAGGCGAGGGGTAGGATGGGACCTGGGAGAGGTAAAAACAAGACGGTATGGTGGCTGCTAGCTGGTTTTCGCGGAGAGTACTGGGCGGAAAGCAGTACCGTAGCCTATCAAGCCGTCCTCTCCGTCTTTTCTTATCCTCCTTAGCACCGCTTCGACACGCATGCCAGTCTTAACCTCGGAGGGCTCGACATCTGTTATCGGTGCGAGCACACGGGTGCCATCGTCTAGCCTGACTATGCCTATCACTAGGGGTGCCTTCTCTCTAAACCCATCCATAACAGTGTATATCACCGTATAGGTCTCCAGTACGCCGGTCCTCGGTAGTTCAACCTCTTTCAGGTCGCGAGAGCCGCAGTGAGGGCATGCTGGCCTTGGTGGATAGTGTGTACGGCCGCACTTGAGGCACTTCCTGCCAACAAGTCTGTACCTGTAGATTCGCTCACGCCATATCCTAGCCGGGGATATGTGCATGCTTATGGTCATGGATATACACCCTTCACAGTGATATGGGCTAGGCGCGTCTGAGGACTAGGGCTGAAACCGTCGAGCCGTCGCCACCAACGTTAACTGCTAAGCCTACCTCGGCGCCATCGACCTTTACGCCGGGGAAGTCGCCGCGCAGCTGCATCGTCACCTCTGCTACCTGGTAGACACCGGTTGCGCCTACTGGGTGGCCGCGGGCCTTGAGGCCTCCGCTCGGGTTTGCCGTCGGCCTATCGCCTGGGTGGAAGCGGCCCTCAGCTACTAGCTTAGCCGCCCTGCCCTTCTCCGCAAAGCCTAGCTCCTCCAATAGCAGTATCGCGTTTATCGTGAACGCGTCATGGATCTCCATGACGTCTATCTTGCTTGGCTCCACCCCTGCCATACGGTAAGCCTGCTCGGCAGCCTTCCTAGCGGCAGGCATGCCGTCGAGAATCTCCCTATTGCTAAGCTCCACGGTGTCCACGGCCAGTCCAGCACCGGCTATCTCGACGATGGGTTTCTCGGGCAGCCTCTTCGCGGCATCCTCCGAGACTAGTAGGACGGCTGCAGCGCCATCACCTATGGGGCTGCTGTCAAGCAGTCTTATCGGATCAGCTATCACCTGGCTGCGAGCCACGTCCTCCCTCGTTATCCTCCTCCTTATCTGTGCGTATGGGTTGCTGAGGGCGTTCTCGTGCATCATTACTGGCCACTCGCTCATCTCGTCCCTTGTAACCCCGTACTTCTCCATATAATACCTCATCATGAGTGCGTTGAGTCCGGTAAACGTGGCCCCGTAATAGAGTTCGTACTCTGCGTCGGCAGCCTGCGCCAAGCCAGCGGTGACAATGGCTGTCGGGTAATCAGTCATCTTCTCAACGCCAACAACCAGCACAGAATCTACGAGCCCCGAACGTATCAAGGCAAACCCCGTGTAAACGCCAGCGCCTCCGCTGCCGCAGGCAGCTTCAACATGTAGTGCGGGTCTGTAGCGCAGCCCCAGTCCAGCAGCTACGTAGGCGCCAAGATTGTCCTGCTCCTGTAGCTTGCTCGCAAGCATGCTCGTAACAATCACAGCATCGGGTTTGATTCCTGCGTCGTCTATGGCTCTAAAGGCGGCCTCGGCTGCTAGGTCCAGGATACCCTTGTCGTAGTGACGGTCGATCTTTGTCATCCCGACTCCGGCTACGTAGACTCGAGGCATAATCATCACCCCGCCACGACTAGACGGGTCTTCTGTCATAGAGCTTGCGCATGCGTGCGTGCATAGCATAGTCTATATAGCGCTTCCAGTTCACGTAGTCGTCAACCTTTGGTGCACGATTCCTAGCCTCCTCGATGCGATCGGTTACGATGAAGCTATATGCGTCGCTACCCGCGCCACTGCCGAATGGTGCTACGAGTATTCGCTGGCCAGGCTTTGCCTGATCGAGTATCCTTGCGAAGCCTAGTAGGGCACTGGCATTGTATGTGTTGCCGATTATTGGTGTGAGGAGGCCTGGCAGAATCTTCTCCTTGGGGAAGCCGAGTCTTGCTCCAACCCTTAGGGGGAACTTACCGTTAGGCTGATGGAAGACGGCGTAGTCAAAGTCCTCGGGTTTTAGCCCGAGCTTCTCCATTAAGCCCTTGACTGCGCTCTCTATGTGGTGGAAGTATGCTGGCTCGCCGGTGAATGCCTCGCCGTGCATTGGGTAGCGGCTGTGCTGGCCCCTCCAGAAGTCCGGTGTGTCAGTGACGTAGGTGTAGACCCCTTCGAGCACGGCAACGCTTTCCGATGCAGGGCCGACAACAAAGGCTGCTGCGCCGCTGGCAGCAGTAAATTCTAGCACGTCGCCCGGGTTTGCTTGCGCAGTATCGGAAGCTACTACCAGTGCGTACTTCATGTAGCCAGCCTCTACTAGTGCAAGGCTCGCTCGGAGCCCCTCGCTGGCAGCGCGGCATGCAAACTCCAGGTCCGACGCCATGGTCTCTGGTGTTATACCGAGAGCCTCGGCGATAATTGTGGCAGAGGGCTTGACAGCGTATGGCTTGGACTCGGTGCCGAAGAACACGGCCTTTATCTCCCTGGGGTCTACGTTGGCTCGTGCTATTGCGTTCCGCGCAGCCTCATAACCCATTGTGACTGAATCCTCGTCAACATTCTCCACAGCCTTCTCCTTCACCCCGAGCCCTGCGGGAACGCTAGGCTCCCAGCCCCAAACCCTTACAATCTCCGCAGCCTTGATCCTGTAACGGGGCACGTAGCCGCCCCAGCCAACTATGCCGCTTCCACGCGGCATGCCGCTTCACGCTGCCAGTTGCTCGGGTACGAGGCAGCTGCATAGCTAAAAGAAGCCTCCCTCTACAACAACTGCCTAGAGTACTATTCGACTATCGCCGAGAAAAATGTGGAGAGCTACCCCTAGCTGGCTGGTTCCCCAAGCCTCGGGTTGCCTGGCCATGGTGTTAGCGATTGGAGGTCGGCTTCGACGCGAGCGAGTCGGCTAATGTCGGCTACTGGTTCGACCCCGACCAGATACGTGGCGCGTCATGGCGTGATAGGGAGGATTGTGAGGGGCAAGACCCGGTAAACTATATGGGCCGGGTCCAGACGCTTGTCCCCCATAATCCACGGCATGGAGGATTACCACTGCTTCGTGGACCGGTCAGTGGTGTTCCACGTAGCACCGGGGCATCACAGCAAGGAGAGCTGCCTGGCTGCTTCCGGGAGGTACGGCCATAACGTTAGGGTTAAACCGAGACACAGGATGAAGCGGTATAAGCTGATACTCGAGTTTCTTCGTGAAAAGCTTGGGGGAGGAGTAGAGAGTGGAGGGTCTAACAGCAGCTGAGGCAGCAGTACTCCTAGCTGTGCACCGAGGCTTCGACACTGTAGAATCGATAGCCAGACTGCTCAACACCAGCCGCGAGACAGTAGAATCCATCATTGAGAAGCTGAAGAGCCGGGGGCTCGTTGAAGAATATACTACAGGTTTTATAATCAAGAGGAGGAGGATCAGGCTAACAGAGCATGGTCTCAATGCGGTCCCCGAGGCTATGCGCTTACTAGAACATGCAGCAGAGGCTGCAAGGAGGATTGCAAGCCAGCTCTCCGAGGTGCACAGCTCCGAAGCAGTGCTCCAGCCGGCAAGCCGTACCGGCTACCTAGCGCCAGGTCTAGCATTGATGGATCTCTTGTTTGTGTTGCCCATGTTGCAGACACTAGGCCTCATAGGCCTTGGAGAAGCCGTGTTGTTATCGCAGCTTCTCTCCAGCGAAGAGCAGGACCACGAAGAGCATGTCGGTGTTGAGGGATACGAGGACTATGAGGGCGGTGAATATGGCGACTACGAGGGCGGAGACACGGGCGTAGATGTTGATGCGGGTTTCGACGCTGACTACGATGGGTTCATAGCCTAGGGCGCGGGGATGTGATTCAGCATGGCCTACGCGAGGATGATCTATGAAGCGTACTCGATGGCTAAGGCGGTTCAAGTGTCCTGCGGTACTACGCCAGAGCTAGACGAAGCCCTACTAATAATCGAGGAATACCTCTCCTATGGCGGCGACGAGACGGTCTTGGAGCAGGCTGCAGAGCTGCTCCGCGTAGCTGCAGACGTTATACGTTCACGGGGTTGTCTGGAGTGGAGTCTACTCGAGCAAGCTGCGGACACGTTAGAGCATGCAGGGTAAGCCCTATCTGATCCGAAGGCATTCAACAAGACTTGTGTCATGATTCCTCATTCCCTGCTTCTTTTTCTCTTCCATGCCGGGTTGCTTGGGGCTGGGGTGGCGCTAGACTGTGTCCCTCAACATAGATGTGGTTGTTGTGGGTTGCGGGGCTGTTGGGAGCACGGTAGCTCTGGCCTTGGCGAGGGCGGGTGTGCAGGTGGCAGCGGTTACGAGGAGCGGCACTGACGGGTGCCGCTGGGATATGGTTCTCGTCGAGGGGTTGGGCTTCGGCGAGCTGCTCGTTTGCGGATGGACGGGTGCAGCGAGGCTCCGCCCGAGGCTCGTAGTCTACGCTGTTAAGGCGTACGATTTGACAAGTGCTGTGGAGGATTCTCTCCAGGCAGGCTGGAACCCCGAGGCGGTGGTCTCTCTCCAGAACGGTTTGGGCAGCCTCGAACTCCTCTCAAAAACCTACGGTGTAGACCGCGCTATAGGCGGCGTGGTCTACTTTGGAGCTGTAGGCGTTGCACCGTGCCGCGCCAGGCTCCTCGGGAGGGGAGGGCTGCTGCTGGGTTGCTGGGCGCGCGGTGGTAGCTGCAGCTTCTGGTCCCACCAGCTTGCAGAGGCACTGACGGCGGGGGGCCTCCCCTCGAGCCATGTGGGCGACGTGGAGCCTTATCGCTGGCTAAAGCTGGCTGTCAATGCGGCGATAAACCCGGTGACTGTGCTAGCCTGGTCGAGAAACAAGGTCATCCTGGAGAACCCCGATGCGGGGAAGCTAGCAGCACAGCTGGCCCGCGAGGTTGCCCTAGTAGCTTGGAGGCGGGGAGTCGAGCTACCGGGTGATCCCGTCGAGGAGGTTTTCCGGGTGGCTAGGGCTACGGGAGACAACTGCTCCTCAATGCTCCAGGACGTGGCGAGGAGGGGACGTAGCGAGGTAGACTATATCAATGGCTCGGTAGCCCGTGAGGCTTGGAGGCTCGGGCTAAGGGCACCATTCAACGAAGCTATGTGGAGAGCTGTGAGGTTGCTAGAGCGATGGCTGGCCGGGAGAAGGTTACCGTGCGAGATATAGTTCGTGCTAAGCAGCGCGGAGAGCGCATAGTAATGGTTACGGCTTACGACTACATAACAGCAAAGCTCGTCGACGAAGCCGGCGTAGATATGATTCTTGTGGGAGACTCTCTCGGCATGGTTGTTCTAGGTCTCCCTTCTACTCACCAGGTCACCCTTGAGGACATGGAGAGGCATACAGCAGCTGTTGCAAGAGCCCAGCCCCGAGCCCTAATCGTCGCCGATATGCCGTTTATGAGCTACGAGGCCTCAACCCGGGACGCGGTACTGAATGCTGGCAGGCTAATTGCAGCCGGGGCTGATGCAGTGAAGATAGAGGGCGGGGCCAGCTACAGCGACACCATAAGAGCATTGGTGAGGGCGGGTATACCAGTCGTGGCCCATGTGGGGCTTACCCCGCAACGCTACAAGCTGCTCGGTGGCTACCGCCTGGCAGGCAAAACGGCCAGCGAAGCCATGGAGGTTATCCGGGAGGCTATAGGTGCAGAGGAGGCTGGCGCCTTTGCTGTAGTCATAGAGTTTACGGCGTGGGAAGTAGCGAGGGAGATAACGAGGAAACTCTCAATACCAACTATATGTATCGGTAGTGGTCCCTACTGTGACGGCCAGGTACTGGTAATCCATGATCTCCTCGGCCTAACCCCGACCCCGCCACCGTTCGCCAAGAAATATGTTGACCTTGCCGCAATTATTCGGAGAGCCGTCAGCGAGTATGCCTCGGATGTACGCAATGGCAGGTTCCCCGGCGAAGGCATGTACTGGGGGATGAAGAGGGGCGAGTATGAGAAGCTCCAACGCCTCATCAACGAGCAGGCTGGTTCTGGAGATTAGCGGTGTAGAGGAGGCCACCCTGCTAGCCAGGCCCAACAGGTTTACAGCTGTGCTAGAAGCTGCGGGAAGAGAGTTCACATGCCACATACATGATCCGGGTAGGATCCCGGCATTACGTCCTGGGACGCGTGTGCTCTACAAGCGAGCTTGGAGGCCAGGCCGAAGGACGAGCTGCGACCTCGTAGCCTTCTACGATAATGACATGCTAGTACTCGAGGACACAAGGCTGCCGAACAAGCTGTTCGAGAAAGTTATACCGCTAATCTATGGTGGTGCCAGCTATGAGAGGGAAAGGCAGATTCTCGGCTCCAGGTTCGACTTCATAGTATCCGTCGGCAACTCCGTTAGGATCGTAGAGGTAAAAGCTACAAACTATGCTGTTGGCCCCATAGCCCTCTGGCCTGACGCTCCTAGCAAACGCGGGCTAAAACATGTCGAGACTCTCCGGATGCTACGGCTCCAAGGCTTTGAGGCTGAGCTGGCAATTCTTGCACTGAGGGGCGACGTGGAGGCTATAGCTCCGAATGGCCGTGCAGACCCCCTGCTAGCCCGTAGCCTATGCATCGCCCTAGAGGCTGGGGTTGCGGTGCGTGGGCTCAGATTTAGCGCTGAAAGAGCTGGCGACAAATTGAGGATAATGTTTAGCGGCACTATACCATTCCGCTGTGCTTGAATGCATCCAATGCTATCAGTGCTGGGCATTACACTCGGCGGCCATAATAGGTAGGCTATTGAGTCTGCCACGTTGGCGAGAGTATTACGTCTACAAAGTATCAATCGACGAGGATGTTTAGGCTGAGCTGGGTCGCTCCGTGGGATGGAGTATGGCTTCAGGATCCGTCCTGCCGGGACGAGTATTTTAGAGAAGGTGCCAGTCTAGGGCAGATGATTGGGCTAAGAGGAGAGCAGGCTAGACAAGCTAGTAAACCAGATACCCCGTCTTGCGTGTCCGATGTTTTAGGGGCCGGGGACATGGCGCGTCTGCATCCAGTGCTGACACTCCCCATTTACTGGAGCCTTGTGAGGCGTGGCAGGCTACGGGTTTCCGGCGAGGCTATAGTAGAGGTTAAGCTTGACGGTTATCTCGCGGTAGTTGTCGATGGGAGGGTCTATACTGGTAGTGGAAGGAGGGCGCCAGCCTGGATGCTGAATGCGCTGCGGGAGGCTGGTGCCGACTATGGTGCTGCTAGCCGTGGGAGGGTGTTGTTTGTGGAGGTCTACGGCTCCTGTGCTACGCCTGGAGGCTATCATCGCAGCGACAAGCTGTGCTACCGGGCAGCCCTAGTGGATGTTGGCCGTCCGCCAGCCCATGCTTCGGGTGTAGAGGAGGCAGCGCTGCTAGCAAGAACCCTCAGCCATGTCGACAGGCTGGGACTAGCTGAAAGCTATAGTTTCGAATCGCCAGCCCACCGTGTGGTTGTGTTGGAGGAGGCTCCGGAGCCCTGGGAGCTCCGAGAGATGCTAGCCAGCTACCGGAGCTACGAGGGCTATGTGCTCAAGCTCTACGCGGAGCACGGCCACAAGCTGCCCCCAGACTATGGTGTAAAGCTGCGCGGCCTGCTAGAGGTAAAAGTGAAGCATGGCATTCGCCTGTAGCTCTCCAGGCAAGCCCGCATAACCCCGCCCATCCTTCCTCTATCCTGGGTGCTGTGCTGGTGGGCCGCAGGCTTCACGTGCTAGGGTTCCGGGAGGGCAACCCCTTCCACCACGTTCTAGAACTGTCCGAGGAGTGTGTAACAATTGAGTGCATTATAGAGAGGGTTGGTGTTGAGGGAGCCATCTACGCTCTCGGCAGACGCGTCGAGGACAAACTGCCGGAGGGCGCTAGCGAGGTCTACCTCCTCAGCCCCCCACCTGGCCCCGTAGCAGCCAGGCTACTCGGCCCTAACGAGCGTCTAGACTTCAACATGGTGTACGAGGTGCTCTCGCTGCGGGGAGGCGCTACCGGTGCTGGGGCACTAGTCTCGTTTGCGGGCTTCGTAAAGGGCCTAGTTGAAGGCTCGACAGTGCACGAGCTCTACTATGAAGCTGTGAGGGAGCTAGCTGAGAGGGAAATGATGAGAATAGCTGAGAAGTATGCATCAGCTCCCGGCGTACGTGACATAGCAGTATACCACTACCACGGCCCGCGCAGGCCCGGCGACCCAACGATATACGTGTTCGTAACAGCGGTCTCGAGGCACCAAGCATTCACCACAGCAGCAATAGTGTTGGAGGAGATTAAACACAAGGTACCAGTATATAAGCTTGAGAAGAGGAGCGATGGCGAATACTGGATACTAGGGGACCACACGAGGATACCACGTAAACTGGGGCGGTGAGGACAACAGCCTAGCTGCTTGGGCGGCGCCGAACCCCTGCGGAGTTATGTGGATGGGTAGAGTCGCCGAGCCCGCCATGCGGCAGAACCTGGTATTCGAGTCTTCCAGCTCTGGTACAGATTTTCGCTGGCTCACATCCACGTGTTAGCTATAGCTGTTACAGGGCATTATGTAGCTATGCAACCGTGGATTACTGGGAAGCTATATTCTAGCTTTGCAGTGGTTGGGCCGAAGACCCTGCCAGGCAATAATCTGGCAGCTATGCGTAATACTACTTCATGGGGTTTCCTCGGCCTTGACTATTAGCCCCCTAGCATACTACTCCAGACATGAAGTTCAGAGGGAGATGGCGGATTTCCTCCGTGGCCGCTGGGCTGCAGTTGAAGGTCCGGGAAAGAAGTGGGCTAGATGGCTTGGACCGAGACCACTGGTTGTACGTGAGCCCCGGGACGTGCTGGAGATTGTTAGGAGGTTCCAGAGTATTGGTGCCAGGAGCTTCTATGGGACCATAGAGGTGTATCGTAGGCTTGAGGCCCGTAGCGATGTGGAGGAAGGATACGAGGAAAACGTGGCCTATGCTACGCCGTTCATAGACGTGGATATTATTGACGAGCAGAGAATCGGTGATGCGTGGCGCTGCGTGGTAGAAATCGCCAGGATGATATATGAGCAGCTCTGCCGGGAACACGGCGTCTGCAGCAGCGTCTACATGCTCTGGAGTGGTGCAGGAATGCACATAAGGATCCACGAGAGAGCGTTCCGCGACATTCTAGGGGAAGCGCATCCCCTCGACGTGGCGTTTGCAGCAGCTGAGCTAGTGCTTGAGGAGCTGGAACCCGAAATACTACGCGCCGTACATGGCTGTGGCGGGCTTGTCAAGGTGGAAAACCTCGTAGCAGCAAAGCGTGTGTTCACCGCGCCCCTCAGCCTACACCGACGCCTCGACAGGGTAGCAGTAGCCTTATCGCCCAAGGAGCTGGATAGCTTCAATCCCGACTGGAGCCTCCCAGCTAGGCCCCACCACAACCCAGACGCGTGGAGAAGCTATGTGGAGGGCGAAGCCGACGACTATGCTAGAGAGGCTCTCCGAAGGATAGGCAAGGTGAAGAAGAGAGCATTAATGGAGGCAAGAGCAGCCAAGATAGGCCTACCATCAATGCTGGAGGCGGCAATACCAGCAGCGGCAGCTGCGCCAACAGCTCCCGGTGAGCCGAGGGAGCCGGGCCGCTTTCCGGTAATGGCGCTGCTCCAGGCTGCCCGATACTACCTGCTAACGGGCGACCTCGAGAAAGCGAAGAGCTGGGGCCTCAACCGCGCCATATTCTACGCATGGGCCAAGTACTATGGCCCAGCTAGGAGGCCGAGACTAGCAGCAGAGGCCAGGCGCTACAGTACACGGGCAGCAACTGTTCCAGAGGACGAGCTGCGCTGGGAAGAGGTCGGCGGCGAAAAGGCCCAGGTATCCTCTAGGGGCTGGTACGTGATAGGAGGTGTTGAGCAGCGCCCCGAGGACTTCGACCGCCACGTAGCCAGGAAGTTCGAGGAAGCAGGAATAGGCTTCCAGGAGGCATGGCGGGCAGCACTAGAGTACCTCAAACAGTTCCCGAGAAGCGTCCTCCGGGACCCACAGCGCTTCTACAGGGAGGTCTACGAGCCCGTAAGAGACCGCTTCATCGAAAAAGTACTCCGCAGAGCAAAAGAGCAGCCAAAGACAACTGGGCTAGACCGCTGGCTGAAGAGAAAGGAATAGCGTAGAGATATGGGTACGGTGTTCATGTGAATTTCCAAGTTTCATACACTTCAGTTAATACCATGGTACCATTGAGAAGGGTTGCTTCACAATACAGTTTACTACTACGTTTCTTTGGTATCATCACCATTTGCGCTTCCATGCTTTACAAGTTTCTCCCCCTCTTCGGGTTCAAGGGCATAGGTATCCTTTAGTACGCCCGGCGGTAACTTATGGCGTGATGGCACCTTCCTAACGTTGTAGACTACTCCGATGCCTAGGCCGGGGCTCCCGCCTACGCCGAAGAGCTTGGCTAGCTCTAGCATTTGCTGGGTTAGCCTGTAGAGGTGCTCGCTGCAGACAACATGGTAGACCACGGGGCCCTTGAAGACTGGTACTTCCTCGCCGTGGGTGAGCTTTATCCTCATCCTCTTAGTCTTATCCACAGCCACCTCCAGGCAGGGCTGGAGGAGCCTGACAAGTGGGCGGTAGTCTATCCCTGAGGCCATTGAGATGCGCCGGGCAACGCTCGCTATGAGTCTCCAGGGGCTAGGGTACGAGACTAGCGCGCCGTGGAATCGGTAGAATGTAGCCTCGTGAAGCACCTCGAACTCGCCGGCAACCGGCCGCTCACCGTGATTCTCGATGTGAGGCTCTGGCAACTCGACATCAATGGTCCTGGCTCTAGCTTCAAGTACCTCGACATAGTCTAGCCCGCCCAGCCCGCTAACCAGGGCATTAACGGCATCCCTAGCCTCTACAAACCCGGTCCAACCCCAGAATACGGCACGGAACCGGTACCGTTCCCCAGAGAACAGCGTTCCAGCAACTGGCGCCGGAGCGTTACTCGGAGCGTCAAGGCTGACACTGGCACGGTAAACCGGAGTTACACGGAAAAACCCGCCACGATCAAGCACCAGGCCAGAAAGGCTCAACGCATCATACACAACCTTCCCCGAGAAAACCCCACTCCAGGCACCCCTGAGCTGGACACTCCTCAAAGGCCTAAACACTACATCAACAACGTACACTGTGATCCTTGGCACAGCCAAGACCCCAACAACCCCCTAAGGCTATTCACTTCCAGCAAGCATGTACTGCGGTACCCGACGAATACTCACCACGCAAAGGAGCCTATCATCCTCATCAACAACTGGGGTATGCCTAGCCCCGTGCCGTACCATTTTATATGCAGTACTCGGAAGCGAATCATCAGGATGAGCCACACCAAGACCCCACATCATAACCTCTCCAAGACTCCGATCGAGACTCTCATCACTAGCAATAAGCCCCACAGGATCCCTCTCGGTAAAAATACCAAGAAGTCTCATATCATGACCAACAACCGGTACACTACCAACACTAGGCTCGGTCTTACGCTTAACAGCATCAGTAATTGTTCCATCCAGAAAAGCATACACCAGACGAGAATCCCTAATCAAATCCCGAGCAGTAACAAGGGGCAAAACTCCACCCCAAGCACAAACCCACAACACACCCCCAACAAAAACCCACCACAGCCAAGCACATGGCCCAAACAAGTAAGCCAAGTAATTCACGATAATAGGCAACAGGAATTGTATGTTCTTGCTGTTCACAGCCAGGCCAAGGTCCAACTATTCACTCCACATTTCGGAATTTAAATAACTCAGTAAACTATAACGGCTCTCATGCCTCCTATACGGCGAGAACTCAAGGGGAAATCGCGAAGACCTCATGGCACTAATGCTGTCTCTGCCGTAGATCATTGTTGGTAACCTTGATGTAATAGGGGGTTATGGGTACCCAGCCTTGGATGGGTTCCACGGTTTTCTCGCCGTGAGGGGGAGGGTTGTTAGGTGCCGTTTTTGGCAGCGTGGCTGGGCGTTGTGTGGGTAGAAGCTGGGTATACCGTACATACGTCCCGAAAATTTTCGGCAAAACATTTTGCATACTATATCGTTGGTATAGGTTTGGGCTGGTAGCAGGGTAGTTACCTTGGGCTCTGGCGCCTCTGGGTGTTAGCATGTCGAATGTGCCACTAGTAGTGTTCTGCCTCCGCGACAACCTTGAATGTCCGCTGTACATGGCGGTTAGCAGTGCTGCTAAGAAGAGCAGCGATACTGATAGCGGCCCGCTTAGGCTTGTTAGTGGTCTCGCTGCGCGCGTCTTGAGGGTTAACATTGACTGGGAGCGGGGCGTTACGGAGCTCTGGGTTCGGGCTAGCGGCGGGAACGGATCGATGGAAGAGTTTGAGAGACAGCTGAAGCGAATGGATGGGCTTGCCTTCCAGCGCGTCTATTCCAGCAAGTTTAACAACGTATACAGGATCCTCGTCGATGTGTCTAAGTGTGCGTGCCTACGGAATGGTAAGAGCTGTCTACTGGTATCAGCTCCCATAGGTGTTATGGCTAAGTCCGTTATAATTGCGCCCTATGGTATTCTCTGCGAGTTCATAGTGGCGCGGGGGAAGGGGCTAGATTACCTCCGGTCTAGCGGGTACAGGATAGTATTCATGCATCGTATCGACGAGTACGACTACATGCTGACCGAGAAGCAGGAGCTAGCACTTATCTACGCCTACCTGATGGGCTACTATAGCTTCCCACGAAGGATTAGTCTTAAGAGTCTAGCTGCAAAGCTCGGCGTCTCGGTTTCTACGCTGGCTGAACTACTCCGGAAGGCTGAGGCCAAGGTTGTGGAGGCATTTGTCCGGCACGAGCTTCCACACTACCTTGTCGGCATAATACTAAACCGTGAGGCGCACCGGAGGTTCATCGAGGAGAAGCTTACCAGCAACAAGAAGGCTTGTAAGGACGAGGAGACAAGTGTCTCCGAGCCTGGGAAGGCCGCAGCTGTAGTTGCGGCTGGGGGCTCCTAGACGGCGAGCCCCTACATGGGGCTCTCGGGCCTCCCGGCTGTTACACCCGAATATTTTCTTGAAAGGTATAATTTTGTACTGGGGTGGCTGCTGTGTGCTTCGCCTGGCAAGGGGGCCTGGTTGCGGGCCGTACTGGGGTGTGGCTGAGGGGTCTTGTCGGGGCTGCGGCGTAGGAGCATGAGGCTAGACCTTGAGGGGTTCCAGAGGCGGAAGCGTAGCGGCGCGCTACTCGTAGTCTTGGTGACCATATCTGCTGTTGTAGTGTTCTCGCTGCTTGTGTACATGGAGGGAGATTCCAAGGTCTACCTCAAGGTTTCGGGGAACAGTATACCGAACCTTGCTGCTCTCGAGAAGCTCCTAGAGGAGACGGAGAAGCCAGTGGCTGTAATGTTTGAGGCTCCCAGCTGCCCGGTGTGCAGGAAGATGTACCCGTACTGGGCCCGGCTGGAGGAGGCTAGTAGCCAGCTCCCCGTAGAGTTCTACCACATAATGTACAGTGGTGAAAGCGACCCCGCTTTTCGCCGCTATGGCGTCTCCGAGACTCCGACCTTCATAGTCTTCGTTGACGGTAAACCGGTTGCAAGGCATGTGGGGGGCTTTTGGGGCGGAAACATAACCGAGGCTATGCTATCCTGGGCCCTTTCAGCTGCCGGGCTTGCTGTGGCCTCTAACCCGGAGAGGCTTGCCTCTGAGGGCCTCCAGGTCTTCAACTCTAGATGCGCAGTATGCCACGGCCACATAGAAGGTATCGACACTGAATCGTTGAGGGTTTGGCTTGAGTCGCGTAGGGCTGTGGCAGGCGACATGCTTGCCGAGAGGCTTGTCGAAGCGTTGAGGTCTAATCGGACGCTAAGCGAGCTCTACGGTGGCTACAACTTGCTCCACGAGGCTGTAGCTGGCATGAGGAAGTATGTACAGGACCTCACATCCTACGAGGTTGATAGGGCTACGTACCTGCTAGAGTACATCTCTGCTATGCTGCTCGGCAGGGAGCCGCCTAGACTCTTCAACGACACGCTTGAAGCTATGGCTGTGGAGCCCGGGCCTGGCGAGGCTACAGTCATCAGTGTAACGGCTAGCGGGAGTCAGCAGCTAGTAGGGCTTGTAGGTGCACTAGCAGCCTTTGCAGCTGGTTTTGTGGCCGCATTCTCGCCTTGTGTTCTCCCGCTACTGGTTACGCAGGCAGCTGTCGTCAGCTCTCGGGGCCGCGTCATGTCGGCTAGCAGCTGTGGGCTCTGTGGTCTCGCGAGCTTTGTGGGGGTGCTCGGGATAGGTGCCCTCTTCGTCCTGTTCGGCGCCGCTGTGTCGAGGCTGCAGGAGGTGCTAATACCAGTTATAGCGTCGGCTGTTATTGCTGCTGGTTTCGGGGGGCTGCTTGGGGTCCCGGTTGAGCTGGAGGGGATCATATCGGCTAGGAGGGGCGGCCTCATAGGCTTCTGTGCCGCTTATGGGTTCCTTGCTGTGCAGTGCAACCTTCCCCTCGTTGTGGGTGCACTTCTACTCATCGCTAGTGCTGGGAGCACTGTGTCAGCGCTGCTTGTCGCATCAAGCTTCGCCCTCGGCGTTAGCGTGCCCCTAGCCCTAGCCCTCTACACCGTATCCAGGCTGGGCGCGGGTGTTGTAGACAGGCTCCTCGCCAGGAGCAGCCTACTAAGCAGGATTGGTGGAGCAGTCCTCCTAGCCTCGGGGCTCTACCTACTCATGTACAGCCTACAGCTGGTCTAGAGAGGTGATGTGTTGCCTTGGCGTTCTCGCTGTTTGGACTCCACTACACAGCGATACTGCCTGCAGCAGCGCTTGCACTGGTAGCCTATAGCGCCATAGCATCGCTAGCCCTTGGTAGGCGTGTAGAGAGGATACTCAAGCTCGGCCTCGTGTTGGCTGCTGTTGGCTGGCTAGTCTACTGGATACCATTCATAAGGCTGGACTTCACTCTGCACGAGGTCTTCTGGAATACCAGCCCCGGCCTACCCCTGTGGATGAGGCTTGCCTCTGCATGGGCTGGGGGCGGCGGGAGTCTTTACCTCTTCAGCGTTGTCGCTAGCCTTGCGGGGCTCTACCTCCTACGCCGTCACGAGGTGAGGTGGCTAGCTGGTGGAGTAGCCGTCGTTGTTACCGTCGGTCTCCTTGCAGCATTCCTCAACGATGCGTTCACGGTGCTGCCGGAGCCCCCGGCTAGCGGTGCCGGGCTAAATCCGCTGCTTAAGAGCCCCTGGCTCTACCCCCATCCGCTCACAACGTTTGGGGGCTACGCCCTGCTAGCTGTCTCCTCTATAGCGTTCCTGGCTGGCGTCAGGAGGGAGGGCTACATACTCTACGAGGTTGGCTGGGCACTGCTAACCCTTGGCATACTGATAGGAGGGTATTGGAGCTACGAGACCTTCGGCTGGGGAGGCTACTGGGCCTGGGACCCGGTTGAGACCAGCGAGCTAATGGTCTGGCTCGTAGCTACCCTGCTAGCCCACATGCTCGCAGTAGCCCCCAGCCTTAGCGGGTTCAATGCTGCCTGGCTTCTCTCAAGCATATTCACCGCGATGTACGTTACGAGGAGCGGTCTTAGCCCCTTACACAGCTTCGCGGCTTCCACTATTGGTGCAGCGAGCCTCCTCTCCCTGGGCGCGGCAGCGTTCGCTTACGCTGTCTGGAGGCTCTACACCAGCGTAGAGTTGGCGGGCAAGGAGCTGTCGAGGGCGATTCGCAGCCTCGACACGTACCGTGTAGGCCTCGCCGTGGCCTTTGCGGCGCTTCTGGCAGCCTCGGTGTTTGTCTACGCGTCGCTTTTCATCCCGGCTCTCTACACGCTAGCCGGCCACGAAGTCACGGTGCCGCAGATGAAGGAGGGCGTAGAATTCTACCACCCGGTGCTCTACCCGCTACTCATAGCGATGCTCGCTGCAATACCGGCAGTGTTTACCGGCAAGTGGCTGGGCTGGAGGGGCTACGCAGCACTCACAGCAACCACAGCAGTCATAGCTAGTGTGCTAGCAGTAGCCGCGTATCGTGGCTACATTGTGTTAGCCCCGCTTAGCCCTCAGGAAACCAGTATACTGATGGCATTTGGGCTCCCCTGGGCCGTCACTGCAGCGGCCTCCACAGCTACGTACATAGCCTTGCAGGTCCGCCGTAGATCCCCAACACTGCTCGGCGACCGTCTCTCCGGGCTCTCACTCCTACACCTAGGCCTCTCACTCACCGTGCTGGGCATCCTGCTCAGCGGCACATACGCCTTCAATACGGTGTACCTTCGGGACTACACGCTGAAGCCGGGCGAGGTGCTCGAGCTCCCGGGCGGAGTCAAGCTAGTCTTTGAGGACTACAGCTACGGAATAAGCAGTTCCCGAGTGGACATCTATACGCAGTACGTTGGGAGAAGCAGCAGCTACTACTATGGCCAAGTGGCCCTCTACACTCTGGCAAACGATATGGCATCCATTATACGTGACTATGAGGTCGGTAGGAGCCTATACGAGAACAGGACGCTGCGCCTCCTTCTCAACCTAACGATGCGCGACGAGCTAGTATACCTGGGCAACTTTACCGTCGAGGCTAACGCTACCGTGAGGTTTATCAGCTTCACACAGAATGCTACAATGGTTATAGCCTACAACGAGCCGGTACGCATCATGCTGACGAATGTAACGCTCACACCAGCCCCGGTCCTGGACGAGGAGACAGGCAGGCTCATGGTCTACCTGAGGCTGAGCGCTGCAAGAATGGTCCTCGAGCTTCAGAGGAACGTGTCAGCCTTCATGCCGCCCCTCCTGGGGGTACACGAGCTTTTAGCACTAGAATTCAATGAGCCTACAAGGATAGTCCTGGGCAACATTACTGTAGAGGTGGTGAATGCTACGCTAACCTCGCAGGCGATGCTATCAGCGGGGAAGGGTGCCCCCCTAAGGGTGGAAGATGGGAGGATAACCGGCGAGGACTCGGTGATAGGCATTGATGCTGGTAGGCTCGTGGTATGGGGCAACACCTCTATAGCCATACCGGCTGAGCTACCACGCCCCCTCGTAGTCTACGCTGTGGTCTCCCAGGACGAGAGGTACCGGGAGCTGATGCGCCTACTTAACGAGACAGGTCTCTACGAGCTGCTGAGGGAGCCGGATAGAGTGCTCGAGCTAGCGTTCACCAGGGACTGTCTAGCCTCCGGTGCACTATTCGCTGATAGTTGCAGGGCCTACGTGGCGGCGCCGAGGCTTGTACCCGAAACAGCCTGGCTGGATGTCAAGCTGCTGGTGGGAAGGGGCGATGACCTTAGGGAGGTCAAGCTGAGGATACGATTCGAAGCCTATGGAGAGGTACAAGGTATCCATGGGCTTGTACCAAAGGTTATGCATCCCGGCCTGGGGCTCGACGAGCTATACATAGTCATTAACCCGCCTGTAGTGGATAGCATAATCTACGGCAAGGCCGTGGCGTATCACGAGCTGCTAATCTACTATCTCCACGAGGCATTCAAGAACCTCACCGTGCCGGATCGACTAGCCCTGGCAGCAGTAATGGTTGGAGGCTACAACGCAGACTTCGTATCCGGCCTCGAGAAGCAACAGGCAAGGGCGTTCCTGGAGAACAGCCTCCTAGACGTCTACATTCTGGCCTCGAAGTTCGACCCTGCAAACTCTACACTGGTAAGGGATGGTCTACGCCTACAGGTTAAGCTCGTGCCCGGCGTGAGGCTCGTCTGGATAGGCCCAGTGGTAATGGCGGTCTCAGCACTATACCTCGCAGCCGTAGGCGTGCTCGCATCGAGGAGGGCTGGCAGGGCTTGACCATAGCCTACGCGAGGAACCTCTGGAAGGCCTACCGTCCAGGTGAATGGGTTCTACGCGGGGTAGAACTCAAAGTAGAGGAGGGCGAGCTGGTAGTCATTGTAGGCCCCAACGGCTCCGGGAAGACCACGCTGCTAAGGATACTTGCTGGCCTTCTCCGCCCAAGCAGGGGAGAGGTAAGGGTCTGCGGTCACCCGCCCTGGAGCCTCGAGGCGAAGCGCTGCAGAGGCGTGGTTATGCACCACAGCTTCCTCTACGACGAGCTAACCGTAGCTGAGAACATCGAGTTATACGCTAGGCTAAACAACGCGTCAAGCTACGTGTCCGCATCCGATCCCATCGTGGAAAAGCTAGGGCTAAGGGCGAGGCTCAGCCAGCTAGCGGGCTGGCTGAGCTTCGGCTGGCGCCGCCGCGGGGACATAGCCCGAGCCCTGGCCCACAAACCAAGACTACTCCTCATAGACGAGCCCCTAACCGGCCTAGACCCCGACGCTGCCAAGACACTAACGGTCATGCTGCGGGGTCTAGCAGACAGCGGCACAGCGATAATAGCGGCGACGCCCAAAGGAGAGCCAGAACTCCTAGGAATAGCCGACAAGGTCTACGAGATAAGAGAGGGTAAGCTATTGGAGATGGGGAAACGGTAGGGGCACAGCTCTGCCAGGGCAGCACAGTGTTACGAGCCGTCGACGCTTGGCGGGGCATTCCTGTAGAACTGTGTCTAGGGCTGAGCTGCAGGACGGACATCGCCTAGTGGTATGTGGCTATGCTGTCCAGGGGCTCTATCGCCTCCGGATTTTTGCGTGGGTGGCTTTATTACCTGGTTCTCGGTGGGCCTTGCACCTGGATTGGGAGGACGCTACAGCTGTGCTGTTGCGGGGTGACTCCCGGGCCTTGGCTGGTAGTGTTGGTAGGCTCGTGGGGTTTCTCGCTACGCTGCTAATTGTTGACGCTTTGGTGTCGGCTTATGCAGTACTGGAGGGGTCCTATCCTGCCTTTGTGCCTCTGGGAAGCCCTGCTGCCTACCTCAACATCTACATCCATGTGCCGACAGCTATGGTCAGCTATGTACTCTACACTGGCGCGTTTGTCTCGGCTATACTCTACCTGCTCCGCCGGCGCCAAGTCTATGATAGGTATGTTGTTGGGTTCCTGATCGTTGCAACGCTTTACGCCGCCTACACGCTTGTCTCGGGCAGCTTCTGGGCAGCCGAGTCCTGGGGGAAGGCGTGGAACTGGGATCCCCGCGAGACGGGCGTCCTCCTACTCTTCCTAGTCTACCTGGTCTACTTTGCGCTCCGGGCCAGCATAACCGACCCCGACAGGGCCCCAGTGGTTTCCTCGGTCTACGCCGTTGCCGCCTATGCAATGGTGCCGATTAGCTATGCTGCGCCCCGTATAGCGGAGTCGAGCCTGCATCCCACACAAGCGCTCCTCCAGGATTTCATGCAGGATCCAGCGGTTCGGGCGATATTCTACTCGAAGATACTGCTGGTCCTCGCTATAGGCTTGCTATCGGTGCAGGCCTATGTGCGGGCTGCTGGAGCCGGCGTAGAGTATGCCAGGAGGCTCAGGCTAGCAGGCATTGCGGCCGGCTTGATAATAGTGGCTACAGCAGTCTACATGGCCACCGGCTACCTCGGCGGCACCGTTACAAGGGTATACGGTGTCTTCCCCTCAGGGAACGGTGTAGTGCTCACCGTGAGGCTTAGCGGGGGCTTCGTCAACATAACCTACACCGGGCCCATCGACAAGTACCTGGTTGACGGCAAGGTAGCGCTCCAGGGCCACGTGGTGAGGCTAGGGGGCCTCTCGGCCACTGTCGCATCGGCGCTCTCCGTGCTCCGGCCGGGCTGCGTTATAGTCGACACGCTACTCTATGGGCTGCTTGTTTCGGGGCTAGCCTATATTGTAGCCCGGAGACTGGTAAGTGGTGGGGCTGGGAATAGTGGCGGCTGGCAAGGCTAAGCCTATACTCGCAGCAATAGTACTCTTCGCCGCCTTCGCGGTGATAGGCTACTATGCGGTAAAGGGTAGCAGCTACATGGATGTCTCGGACGTGGTTAAACTCGTTAGGGAGGCCAAGGTAACGGTCAAGGGTAGGCTTGCAAGCCTCCACTATGACCAGGCTAGCCGCAAGCTATACCTCGTACTAGAGGGCCGCGATGGTAGTAAACTCTTAGCAGTGGCCGATGCCGAGTATATCGAGAAGAAGTATGGCCCGATACAGTACCTGCGCTGGGACCCAGACAGCGTCGTGGTAGAGGGCGTCTACGACCCGGCAACCGGGACCCTACGCGTAATAGACATCCTCGAGGGCTGCCACAGCGGCTACAGTCAGCCAGCGATAAAGGACTAAGCCTTCTTCGTGCCCCCACCCCACCGTCGCGGGGTTTTGCCAGCCTTGCCGCTAGCCTTTGCCGCGCTGCTGCGTAAGGATCTCCTATCCACTATGAGGCGCTGGCAGGAGCCAGCAGCGCTGCTCATCGTCGCTGGTGTGGCGGGCCTAGCTTCATCCTACATGGTTTCCGGGCCAGCAGCACCTATAGCGGAGTACGAGGATGCAGCGGCGGTGCTCGCAGCAGGCCAAATCCTCACAATGCTCATTGTATCCCTTGCCGCTGGGTTCCTTGCTGTGCTGCGTGAGGCCGAGAAGGGCACGCTCGACGGGCTCCGCGCATCCGCTATCCCGCCGGAGGAGCTGTTCCTGGCCAAACTCGCCTACATCTACATGCTTGTAGCCAGCCTCTCCCTAGCCTACGCGTTGTCAACAGCGTTCCTAGCCTCCTGGAGCCAGCTAGTATCACCAGCATACATAGCCATGGTTATGGTGGTGAGCCTATACTTTTCCGCCGCTGCAGCACTAACCTCCTTCATGATAGTGTACAGTGAGTCCCGGAGCCTACTCTCCATAGTAGTGCTTGCAGGCCTCCTAACACCATACCTGCAACAGGCAGTCCAGCCCCTAGGCTACGCCGCTGCAGGCCTAGCAACACTAGGCGACACAGCACTACTCGCAGGAGTAGCTGTAGCCTTCACGGTGATAGCTACGTTGCTCTCAAAGCCCCTCGCAGAGATATGAGGAGAGCCAAGCCTCAACACAAGAGCAAGCCGATACCCTACGATACAACACATATATCCACCCAGAACCAACACAACTCGTCACGGAGAAACCCGGAAACGAGGCGTAGAGGGAGAACCAGTCGGGGAGGCGTTGAGCAGTGTTCGAGTTCCTTCAGGGCATGGAGTGGGTAATAATCCTCGTAATAATACTGCTCATATTCGGGCCCACCAAGCTGCCACAGCTAGCCCGCGGCCTGGGACAAGCACTCTACGAGTTTAGGAAGGCCTCCCAAGGCCTCCTAGAGGAGGAAAGAAAGACAGAGAAGACGAGGAGGGAACTGGAGGGCGTCGACGAGGAGACGATTAAGAAGCTAGCCGAGAAGCTCGGTATAGAGACTAAGGAGAAGAGCAAGGACGACCTCATAACCGAGATAATAAACGAGGCAAAGAAGAAGGGTCTCCTCGACGAGATAAAGGTCTCGGAGAAAAAGTAGGCCGCCCCAAGCCAAGATAGCAGTATAAGAAAAACGGAGCAGCCACCAGCACCCCGGAGCCCCTAGGCTATGGGCCAGACACACGGCCGCCGCGTGGAGGGAGGGGGCAGCGCCCCTTGGCTGAGGATAGGGAGGCTAGCATCTGGGAGCACCTAACAGAGCTCGCCATTAGGCTACGTAGAATAATCATAGCGTTTATCATATCTGCACTTGTGCTCTCGGTTATTCCGGCGGGTAAGGGTGGCCTACTCTACGTTCCCTTGGCCGCGAAGCTTCCAAGCCTGATTGTGGCTCACACTGTTCCAAAGCAGATAACCACGTTTGATGGGCACACCTATAACGTCACGATACTCCCCAGCACAGAGTTCGAATCGATACAGATAATGGTTGAGGGTATCCTCCTCCTCGGAGTTATGGGCTCAACACCGATAGCTGCACGGGAGATATGGGCCTACGTAGAGCCAGCACTCTACCCCCACGAGAAGCGCTTCGCAAAACGCTTCATGTTCCTCTTCGTAGCAGCATTCCTCTTCGGAGTATTCTTCGCAATATACATAGTGGCGCCATTCATATACACGATGATGCTCAAGCTCTACCCACCACTCGTACCGTCAGGCTACAAATTCCTACTAACAATAAGGATAAGCACGGTAGTAGACTTCGTAATCAAGCTCGCAATAGCATTCGGATTACTCTTCGAAACACCCATCGTCATATACCTCCTCCTAGCCTACGGCATAATAAGCCCAGACCACTTCACCCCCACCACAATGAAGTACATACTCCTAGGCACAATGATCGTAGGCGCAATAATCTCCCCCGACCCCAGCGGCCTAGGCATGCTCATAATAGGCCTAAGCCTCTACATACCACTCCACATAGCCATCAAGCTAGGCAAAAAGAAAGCACAACAAAGAAAACAAGTAGAAGAAGCAATGGCAACCACGACAAGCTAAACACTCGCCTATGAATACACCAAGCCATTTTTAACATCACAGTACATGCAAAGCACGCTCCTGGCAGCAGTAGACACTTGATGAAGGGTGGTGCGCGTAATTGGCACGAACAAGTATAGAGCACTTCTATTCAGCATTGATGGGCTATTCCTCAACGTCTACCGGAGCCTTAGAGGACATGGCGGCCTTAAATCATTCGCCGAGCTAGAGTCATGTGGCACCCTCAGATCCATATGATATAATTCCAACCTTATACCACATCCATGTGGACAGGTATTACAAGCGGAGTAAGCCCCGGAAAACATGAGATGGGAGTGGTCAACCTAACCATCATCCTTGCGGCCACGCATGCCGTTTCGGGAGCATTAATAGCCGACTGGTTATCGCCAAGAAGCCATGCTAGCCCAGCATGACTTGATGAGATTTATGAAAATGCAACGCGATACTGCGGCAGAGAATAATGATTCGAGAAGTGGTATCTGCGAGTTTGTATTCCACGATATGACTGTCCTTGAAACACTCCTCAAAGCGTCGCGTAGAGGCCTCCTAGGCGATAAAGCTTACGTATTTATAATGCTTGGATTCGTGGATGCAGTACTTCATGGGCATGCTGAGGAGGCCTATGGCCCGCACGATGAATGTATGCGCAGGATATTAGAGCTACTCGACGAACTTGTAGGAGAGATACTCTCGCCTCTCTTTCTTGACGATGGTCTTGTACTAGTTGTAAGTGACCATGGCAATGGTAGAACGTACTACCGTGTTTAAGTGCCTCACATACTATACGATTACGGCCTTGTAAAGCCTGAGTTCAAGCCCATAAGAGAAGGCATGATAGGAAAACAGCGTATAGAAAGAGCCCCGATGCTAGGGTAGTGAACATATTCATGAAGAACAGTGTGACAGGAAAGATGATAACGAGTATTGGTAGGGCCCTTGTTGCCAGGATTGGAGCACTACGGAGATTTGTATTGCATGTGGAGAGACCCGTAGTAGATGAAGATAATAGCCCTGTCATTGTGGTGCAAGAATCAAACTATGGGATCTATATAAACACAAGAGTAGTGCACGATGTAGAGAGGACTATAAACCGGGTTATTCATGCTCTCAGGAAATTCGAGGAAGAGAGCAGTCATAAGTTCATACATAGCATAGTAAGAGGACGTGGCGGAATATTCTATGGCCCATATAGTGGCCGTGCACAGCACCTCGTCGTCGTACCAAGGAAAGGCTATAGTTTCGCAAGTTCAACCTCTACGCTCCACCAATAGACAAAGTTTCGGCAGCACTGGCAATCATCCCATGAACATCCACATAGCTGTAACACCAAAGGATGACCCTATCCTAATGGAGGCTGCAAAGGCTATACGTGAACCCTGGACTATGCTGCTCTCATATTACTAGCACTCGGGCTCCCCCTACCACACGATACAGATTCCAGACTGTGTGAAAGAATGGGCATTGTGTGCAAAACAGCGAATTACAATTACAAAATATGAAATAGTTAAGGTAATAAGAAAGTCGGCTCTAGGGTAATATAGAACTTACATAAGAAGTAATATACAATGATGTGTATAACAATGGTGATTCACTAGATTTTCCTTGTCAATGATGTAAATAATTTTTCGAGGTTATTAACCATTATACGTATGTCGTAAAACCTTATCGAGTACTGCCTCGGCCTGAACTGTGTAATATTGTCTAACGCATGCACGATATCTCGTACGAATCTAGATATGCCAGCTGTATCCACCCATTTTGCTTTTACCCCGAGGTACTTCACTACGCGCTCGTCAGGTACATGCTCAAGTGTAGGCGATACTACGGGAATGTTTAAGGCGAGTGCCTCGATGACAGCGACACCAATACCACCATAATAGTAATTGCTCCTTGCTGGCAAGATATATAGGTCAGATGATGCAACTATTTTAAAAACTTCATCGCGGGGTAGGTGATCCGTTAAAATTATACCATTTGTTGATTTAAGTTTTAACGCAAGCTCTTTGTCGAGTATTTCGCCTATAACAGCTATGCATGCTCTATACCCTAATTTTCTAAGCATACTGACAACATGGGGCACTAGATCTACGCCTTTCACATAGCCTCCATAGTTACGTGTAACCTTTGATACAAGCACCAATCTGTAATCACAGTTTTTCCATACCTTTTCTTCGACTATATGCATGTAGGCACGATATTTGGCTGGGTTGACATTCTCATAGTCAACGCCAACGTGTTGATATAGTACTGTACTGGGGTCTATGTTCATCTCATCAACGAGATAATGAAACGTCTTTTTGTTTGATACTACGTAGCCGTCTATATACTTGTGTAAAAGCTTAAACAGAAATTCACCGGCAACACCTATTGCGCTACCCTTTAGCTTACCAAGGGACTCGCTATAGTACTTGAATGGTGGCTGTGAATGTTGATGTGCGACTATAGTTATATTTTTGTTTATTTTCTTTAGTTTAGAGAAGAAAATCAATAACTCATATGCAAAATTAAGTGAAAATAGATTATGTGTATAGATTATGAGTTCCTCCTTATTAATATTTGATATGAATGATACTATTGCATTATAGTCTTTGTAATCATAGATATTCTTCACGATTCGGCGTACAGGGAACTCAACAATATCAACATTAACTCCGAATTCGCTACGTATGGTATATCTATTGTGTTGACAGAGTGATGGTATAATCGAGTAGAGTATATCAAAGCGTGAACCATATTTTTTGAGGCTTGCCAGAATATATGTTGACCAACCAAGCATTCTGCCAGCTTTCCTTCGAAGATACAACAGTTCAGAACATGATCTTACATTTGGAGGGAAATATGAAGAAAAGCCTACAACACCGGTGTACATCACCTATCTTCCCTAAAGCTTTACAATCGAATTACCAAGATTTTTAAATTTTAGATTGTATGTTCAAAAGCATTAATCATTGAAATAGTTTCAGCATATTCAAGTTTGTATGAAGCTCAGTAAAACTTCTAATCTCTTGACGAAGTTAGCGAATGAGAAGTTTGATGCACGTTCTAGGGAGAGCTTGTGATAGTGATTCCATTCTCTTTTACTTGATAACAATTTATCGATGTGGTGTGCAAGCTCTTCAACAGTCTTGTAATAGTAGCCGTACTTTCCTTTCTCAATAATATCGTGGAAGGGTCCGCCACTCATATGAACTATTACGGGCAGGCCTGCCGCCATAGCTTCTACTACCGCTATGCCGAAGTGTTCGCCAATGGTTGCATGCACAAAGATGCGGCTTTGCGTTGCAAGCTGCACTAGTTTTTCTCTGGATACGTTTGTGTGGATTTCAAGGGTTATGTTGTTGTTTCTGGCTAGCTTCTTTAGCTTTTGTAGGTAGCTTTTCGCTGATGGCGCTAGTGAGCCTACTATGCGTAGGCGAGGCTTAGTATCAGTATGGGTAATTGCCTTTATGACTATCTCGTAGCGCTTTTCTTTCGAGATCCTGCCAATCATGATGATGCTAGCGTCTCTTTCTTCGTAGCCTTTGTGTGCTTTGTGTTTAAAATCCTCTATTGTGACAGGTGGGTATAATATGTAGGGCTTCTCTCCCCATAGATGGTAAACAAGCTCGCCTGTATACCTTGAGTTTGCTAGGACTAAATCGGCCGATGTAAATGGATTGTCTCGTTGAACTCTTTTTTGAACTAAGCTTAATAATTTTAGGTACAATTTCCATTTTCTTGATTCAAGGTATTTTGAAAAATATGATGTAACTTCTTTGCGCAGAATATCTGGAAGCTGGTTTATTGTACGCTGGTTTAGTAGTTCGAGCGGAAAGTGTATATACTCGACTATCCTGTAGGAGCTAGATCTGCTGTTTATTAGCGGCTTGTAAGTATTTGAGTCAATCCATAGCAAGTCTATTTTTGTGTTTTTCAAAGCCTTACGTACCGCACGATAAAGCATAAGCCTTTGATATAAAGCAAATAACTGTAGACTTATCGGTATTATGTAGTACTTATTCTCTATACAGTCTAGAGCCGCTAGTTCATTCTCAATAGCTTTGATAGGTTTTGATACAGATACTATGCTAACCCTATATCCGAGTCTGCATAGAGCACTTGCTAAATCGAGGTTGAATCTTGTTTCTCCGCCAAAACGCCAAAGGTGATGTGCAACAAGTATGTGCATGCTAGTTAGCCCCGCATTCTATCTCGGTGATTACGTGTTGATTGATTTACCCGGCAAGGGCAGGGCAAGGTCTGGAGAAATATTGTTAATTGTTAATGGTTAGCTGTCTGGTTTGCCCCTTTTTTTGTCTGTAACGATAAGATGTTCGGCAAGCCCATATTTTGTCTCTTGTTTAGTGATGGATGTGTTAGAAATAAATCTGGCTAACGTTTTCTGCTTGAGGGTACGGGTCTATATGTAGCCCAGTTGTTTAAGTCTTTCTTTCACTTTTTCCTCATCTTCTTTACTTATCTTTTGTTCTCCGGCTTCCTCTATTAGTAGCGCTTCCCTTAGGAGAAACTCTACAAGCTCCTCGACGCTCTGGAAGCCGCCCTGCTCTTCTACGAACTTCTTTGCTTTCTCGTATAGGTCTCTCGGTATACGTACCTCGATGTATTCTGTCAAGCCTTCCACACCAGGCTTACCAGCTGAACGAGGCTAGGGTTACTTATTCTCGCCCACACTTTGCCGTATTGTGATGTCGCGTTCATGGATGGTAGTGATGTGTAGTACTGTAAAGGCTTGGGCTAGTCTTTGGAGATGAGCGTTTCCCGTAGGAGATTGTATACTTTCTCGATGCCAATTACCCCCTTGTCGCCTCTGTCTATTGTGCCTTCGGGGTCGTAGATTGCTAGTACTCCGTGCCAGTCGTGTACGGCGTCGTCTGGGCCTCGGTCGTTCTCCGGGAGGTACATTGTTTGCCAGCCTAGTGTTCCTGCTGGCCTCCAGTCTAGGTTGTCGAGGTACACCATGAGGTCTGGCGCGTCGCCCCGTACTATGGGGTATAGCTCCTCTGGCTGGTGGGCCATATTCCTCCACTGCTCCCCATTGGGTCCTGTTATCTTCTCGATGTCCCGCTTGAGTTGCTTCACGGTTTCCTCGTAGTATTTTGGCTCTACGGTGCCGCGTTTTTCTCTCCCCTTCAGGTTTATGAATACTCGGCTGTAGTAGCCTCCCCAGGCCCACGCTATCGTGTGCTCCCAGTCGATCATGTCTTCCTCGAGGTCGGTGCCTGGCTTTAGCTTGCCAGGGTCTACCTTTAGTTTTAGGTAGCCTTGCTCCATGAGCCACTGGTTTATCGTGAATGCGCCCTTCATCGGTTTTATCCCGTGGTCGCTAGCTATGACTATCACTGTGTCCCTTGGCAGGTTCTTGTGGAGTTTTTCAAACCACTCGTCGATTCTCCTGTAGAGCTCGGGTATGACCCTGCTATACTCGGGGTGCTCGGTGTAGCGTGGGTGGCTCTTGTCGAAGTACTTCCAGAACGCGTGGTGCGCCCTATCCACAGCTATCTCCACGTATATGAAGAGGTCCCACTGCTTCCTTGTGGCGAGGTACTCTACTTGGCGTTGATGGTTTTCAAGCATGTGGAAGAGGTCCCTGGCGACCCTTTGCTTGTCATGGCTACGGTAGACTATGTCGAATACTGTTGGCCCGGCGACGTGCTCCAGCTCTCTGCGCAGCCATGGGGGGAAGGTGTAGGGCTTCTCGGGGCCCGGCGTGGTGAAGTCGGTTACGAGGAAGCCGTGCACCGGTCTCGGCGGGTAGGTTGGTGGTACTCCGTAGACTCCTACGCGTAGCCCCCTCCTACCGGCTTCATCCCAGATTGTCGGGTATTTGATGTAGCTGCTGTTTACTATGTAGTAGCCGAACTCTCCGGGCTTCCTGTGGCGGAACCCGTAGATCCCGAGCTCTCCGGGCGTTTTACCCGTAAACATGACCATCCAGGCTGGCACGGTTATCGGTGGGTGGCATGTTTCGAGTATGTAGCGGCTAGACTCCTCCACTATTCGCCGGAGGTACTGGAACCCCCCGCCGTCCATACCCTCGTAGAGCACCTTGGGAGGCATAGAGTCCAGGCCTAGTATGAAGACCTTCCTAGCCAAAATTCAGCGCCCCCGTCATCTGCCAGAAGGGCTCAAAGCCAATTATAGCATTGCCTGTCGCAGTAACCGGCTCTACGCGTACCTGGAGGAGAAGGGAAGCTTGGGCCTCCCTTCTCTTGCTGCGTTGCCCTCTGCCGGTCTGTACTGCTTATAGCGTGCTACGTGCGAATGTATTACGGTTGGGGATTGCTGATGGGTTCTGTTGTGGTCTCAGCCCGGATTAGCCGTGAGCTCTATGAGAAGGCTAAGAGATACGGGATAAACATCAGCGAGGTTGTACGCAAGGCGCTTGAGGAGGAGGTTAAGCGTAGAGAGGATGCCGAGTTGCGCAGACTGTTGGGAGAGGCCAGGCGGATCCTGGAGGGGATACCTCCCGAGGAGATTGTGAGGCTTGTGAGGGAGAGCCGTGAGGAGAGATAGGCTACTCTTTGACGCCTCGGCGCTGCTAAACATTATCCGCGGCAGCGTTGACCCCCTGGCAGTTCTTGAGGGAGGTTATCTGCTCGACCTAACACTATACGAGGTGGGCAATGCTGTCTGGAAGGAGGCTAAGCTACTAGACGGATAAGTGCTGGGGATGCACTAAAGCTTCTGCAAGCCGTCTTAAGGGTTTCTGAGCGCATGCGGTTCGTGAAGGCAAGTAGCCTTGAGACGCTTAGGGTGGCATACGAACTCGGCATAACGTTCTACGATGCATCCTACGTGGTGGCTGCCGGTATGCTTGACGCTGTACTAGTGACCGATGATGGCGAGCTCAGGAAGCGTGTGAGAAGTATGGAGAAGACCGTGGTGGAGCTGCTGGGTCGGCGCATTGAAACAATATCGTCGCGGGAGCTCCTCGGAACAGGGTAGGTAGGGGTTTGGTGAGGGCTCTCGTGGTGTCGCGGGCCCTCATCCTGGAGGATTATTCTTGGAATGCTTCGTCCCCTTCTATGAACGGGTTGGGATGCTTTAGAACAACGTCTACAACCTCGGGCCTCATCATGTACTCTGGCGGCCTCTGCCCCTCCAGCAGCATCCTCCGGAGCTTCGTCCCGCTAATCCTCACCCGGTACTCCTCGGGGTGAGGGCATATCTTCTCGTTAACCATCTGGCCGCACTTCCGGCAGTAGAAGGCCTCCCGGACGAAGAGCGGCGTTATTCCGAGGTCGGGGAACTCCCGGAACAGCTCCCAGGCCTCGTATGGCCCGTAGTAGTTGCCCACGCCTGCGTGGTCCCTTCCAACTATGAAGTGTGTTGCTCCAAAGTTCTTCCTGACGATGGCGTGGTGTATTGCTTCGCGTGGCCCGGCGTAGCGCATCTCCATCCTCAGGACGCTGAAGACCACGCTCTCCACGGGGAAGTAGTGTTTTATCAGCGCCTGGTAAGCCTCGACTATAACCTCGTCGCGGTAGTCGCCGGGCTTCTTCCAGCCCACCAGGGGGTTTACGAACAGGCCGTCGGTGAATGTGAGTGCTGCCTTCTGCACGTACTCGTGGCCTAGGTGTGGCACGTTACGCGTCTGGAACGCTGCTATGGTCTTCCAGCCCCGTGCCTTGAAGAGAACCCGTGTCTCCTTGGGCCAGAGCCGGTACCTCTCAAACGGCTCTGGCGGGTCCTCGATGAGGTCTATCGGGCCGCCTATGAGGAGCTCCTTCCTCTTCATGGTCTTTGCGACGCCTGGGTGTGCGGGGTCAGTGGTCTTGAACACCTTGGCAGCATACTCCTTCCGGTCCCACCCGTATATCTCCTCAACCCTCATCAACGCTATCGGCTTGCCGTTATACACTAATGCTATATCGTCGCCCTCCCTGACCCCCGCTATCTCTCCTGGGTCGACATCGAGGATGATCGGTATGGTCCAGGGGAGGTCATTGCTTAGCCTCATCTCGTCCAGCACTGACAGGTAGTCCTCCTGCAGCATGAAGCCCTCCAGCGGGCTATACACGCCATGCGCTATATTGGCAACATCAGCTGCTAGCCCGGCTGTAAGCCGGATAGCGGGTAGCTCTCTCGCCTCCTCCCTTAGCCTCTCCCTCCTCTTATCAGAGACCGTGCGGTCGACCAGCCTGCCGCCGTGAGGACGGGAGACCATTATTCATGCACCTCCACCGGCTAGAGGTAACCTAGGGCCTTGAGCTTCTCTATGATGCGTTTCTTCTCCTCCTCGCTTACAGCCTCGCTCCGGAGCTTCTCCTCCTCCATCTCAGCCACGACCTCTCGCAGCACGTAGGTCACGAACTGTGAGACGCTGGTGAACCCTGTTCCCTCTATCAGCCTCTTAATCCTCTCGTAGAGCGTCACGGGTATCGAGACAGTGGTGTACTTCGTTCTTCGAGGCTGGTCGGTCATACCGGTTGGGCCCCGGTTAGAGGGCAGGAGCTGGTAAGAGCGCATTAATTAAATATTATTAGGGGGAGGTATGGCCCGGCTTTTTAATTATATGTAATTAATGGGCTGACACGTCGTGGAGGCTGTCGAGGCTGCAGTGTGGCTGGTGGCAGGCATTGCTGCAGGCCTGGCAGACTACGGGCTCGGGCTCGGCTTCGGGCTAGCTGCGAGCCTAATTCTGGTCGTAGTCTTTGGCCGGGATCCACGTACTGTAGCGGCGGCAGCGGCAGCAGTCCAGATCCTAACGATAATCCCGGCGCTCATGGCGCATAGACGGGCTGGCAACATAGCACCAGAAGCAATAGACAATGCCAAGAGAGTCATAGTAGTCCTGGCGGCCTCATCCACGGCAGCGGCGCTAGCAGCATCAACCCTGGCAGTCCGGCTCAGCATCCGCGAAGCACACATGGCATACGCCTTGGCCCTCGCCACGCTCGTACCGCCACTCTTGCTCCTAGCCCGCCACGGCAAGTCAGCCCGTACGAATCCTGCAGGGTCGGAGAGAAGCAGTAGCCATGGCTGCAGCTCTTGGGGTTCTTGCTGGCGTGGATAAGGCAATCTTGGGTGGAGGCTATGTATAATAATGGTTGCAGCCCAGCTGGCTGCAGGCATCGACTTGCGGAGCGCCATAGCACTAGTTCCAGCGGCGAAACGGCCAGCATTCATGGCTGTCGCAGCACCCTACACCCTGGCTGGTTATACAGAGCCAGCTTACACAGCCATGCTAGTGCTGGGTGTGCTAGCCTCGTTGCCGGTTGCGGCTAGGCTCCTTAACCGGGCAAAGCCGGAGAGGATAGCTGCCATACTCACTGCTGTCCTGGCAGCTTCGTTGCTCGCAGAGCTGCTACGTATGTAGTCCATGCTCTATGTAGAGTTACGGTCTAGGATATTCCGCATGGCTCATCCATGGCGGCGTAGTTTTATCTTCTTTTAAGGGGGGCTGCATGGCCCTCTTAGGCTGGCTATGGAGGGTGAGGCTGTCGGCTAATGGTGCAAGGGCTCGCAACAGTGTTTCGCAGCGGGATATTCCTCTACGCTGCTAGTCTCGTGAACAGCTTTGCGGGCTTCATCTTCTGGTTGCTCGTATCCATAATTGCTGACCCCGGTGCTGTTGGTACAGCCTCAGCTGTTGTAGGTTTCTCCATGCTGGTAGCTGGCGTACTCAGTTTCGGCGCTGGTGCCGGCCTGCAGAGGTATGTTGATGGCTGCCGGTTTCCGCGGCTGTGCTTCCCGCTACTTCTGGAGCACGGTAATCCCGTTGGCAGCGATCTATCCCTCCCTAGGCGCCATACTAGTCCTCTATGCCGCTTGCTGCGGCGGCTTTGGAGGCTATAGCGCGGCAATGCTTGCTGCAGCTGGCCTGCTCGTAGCGCTCTCCTCTACAAACCTCTTCGTATCAATGCTCGTGGCTTTGCTACGGACCGATCTACAGCTTTTAGCGTTCCTTGCTGGTAATGCTGCCCGCATAGCTGTGGGTGTAGGCCTAGTAGTTCTAGGGTTCGGGTGGGCTGGCGCGGTGGCTGGGTTTGCCGCTATGAGCCTCGTCATATTAATCGTGTCGGCGGCTTACGTGGCTAGGATGGTTGGTATAAGCCTTGCCGTGGACCCGGTGGCGCTGAGGGAGGTGCTTACGGCAGGGCTGGCCTCCTGGCTCCCCGGCGTAATGGTTCTTGCCGGTCAGTGGCTCGGCGTACTAGCCGTCTACGGTTCCTCGACGAGCGTGGAGACGGGCCACTACTATATCGCTGTGATGATAGCGGGGTTTGCAGCAGCGATAGGTACGAGTATTGCTTCGATGCTCCTCCCGGTACTAAGCGGTGTCGAGCATGGTAGAGGCGAGCTGGCATCAGCGTCGCTCCGCATAGCGCTCGCGCTGTCTATGCCTGTTTCAGCCTACATAGTAGCATATCCTGGCTTCGTCCTGGGCCTGCTCGGGAAGAGCTACCGTGAAGCCTCTACAGCATTAAGCATCCTGGCAGCCTCGGCGCCGGCAATGGTGTTCTATACTGCGGTGTCAAGCCTGGCTTATGCAGGAAACCGGTACCATACCGTGGCAGGCATGGGGTTTGCTCAGAACCTGCCAAGGATAATCCTCTACGCGCCACTTGCAAGCCTCTATGGAGGCCTGGGAGCAGCTATAGCATACACTCTCGAAGCATACACGGGGCTAGCGGCGGTGTATGTGGCTAGGCAGCTGGAGCTAAGGGTTGAGCCCAGAAAGCTTCTGGTAGCTGTGGCTATGCCAGCCTTGCTGGCCGCAGCTGCGAGGCTCGCCTCGGTCCCCGCTGTCCCTGCACTCATACTATTTGCCGCTTCATACATAGCCTATGGCCGGCTCCGCATAGTCTCCCGGCGCGAGGCAGCAGAACTAGCCTCAGCCTTCATCCCGAGGGATCGGCTGGAAAAGCTCTACAACCAGCTCAGGCCACTAGTAGACCTAGCACTGCCCACGTAGCGCTGTAGGGGCCAGTGTAGCCGTGCAGGCCGGAATGCTGGGCCGCTCCGCCGAGCTGCGCGAGCTGCTCAGCCTTGCCGCCGGTGGCGGGGTCTACTACGTTTATGGCCCCCGCGGTGTTGGCGTGTCGAGTCTTCTCCGCTGGTTTATCAGCAGCCTCGCGCACGTCTCGGGGTATGCTGTGGCCTATGTGGATGGGTTTGAGGGTGAGAGGGAGGACCTGGCTGTTTCTGGGACCCCCCTGCTGGTTGCAAGATTCCGCGCAGCCGTATCGCCTAACGTCCCAGTGGGGCGTGGCATGGTTCTAGCACTGCCCGTGGTTGTTGGTGGGTTTCCAGCCCAGGGGCTCAGGATAGTGGTTGTCGTGGATCATGTCGACCGTGTGCTTGGCGGGGAGAGCCTCAGAGGCTTTGCAGAGGGTTTAGCTGGGCTCGCTGAACGCCTGGTAGCCCGTGGTGCCGTCTCTGTAGCCTTCTTCTTGGCTGGCCGGGCTCTAGGCGCACGTATGCTACGTGGGGTGGCTGAGCCCGTGCTTGTCGAGGGCATAGACGCTACATCCTATGCAGAGCTAGCCCGGAGACTCGGGGCTCCTCAAGGCTTCAACGCTCACGGCTTCTGGGAGCTGACTCAGGGCAACCCTGGAGAGCTCGTGCTGCTGGCACATCGGTACCTGTGGAATGTTGAGTTCTGGCGGGGCGCTATTGCGGCTAGGCTGCGGAGAGTTGCAAGGCTTTTGGAGGCCCGTGGACTCCAAGAGGAGCTTGCTAGGGCTGTGGAAGAGGGACCTGATGCAGCGTCTCCGCGTCTCCTAGAACTGCTCGAGGCCCACGACGTTGTCTACAGCGGCGAAGCCAAGCCCCTCCAGGACAGGAAGGTGTGCGCTGCAGGATACTGCTGGCAGCTACCGGTCTACCGTGAGGTGCTGGGAGAACTGCTAGGGGTCGGCCGCAGGTGAAGCCGGGCATCCCCACGCGGGGTTCCCCGATGCAGGCCTCCTCACACCCCATGCCTCGTGGATCTAGTGTTGTGGTAAGCGTATATCCTCCCCGCACTGTGCCAGATCCTGTGAGGGCATGGAGCTGTGAGTGAGTCCAGTGTCGTGCTCGATAGGGCGCGCATGATTATACAGCGTGTCGTGGAGGAGGTTAGCAAGGCTGTCGTCGGGAAACGCAACGTCGTAGACCTGATGGTCGCGGCAATAGCTGCTGGGGGCCACGTGCTGCTCGAAGGTGTGCCGGGTGTGGCCAAGACACTGCTCTCCCGTGCCGTGGCCTCAGCCTTCAACGTGGAGTTCAGCAGGGTTCAGTGCACCCCCGACCTCCTACCCTCAGACATAATAGGCACATTCGTCTACCGCGATGGGAGGTTCGAGTTTGTCAGGGGACCCATATTCGCCGACATAGTGTTGGTGGATGAGATTAACCGTGCGAGCCCCAAGACGCAGAGCGCGCTGCTGGAAGCTATGCAGGAGCGCCAGGTCACTGTGTGGGGTAAGACGTTCCGGCTACCCGACACATTCACCGTCATAGCTACAATGAACCCTGTCGAGTCGGAGGGTGTCTACCCGCTTAGCGAGGCGCAGGTAGACAGGTTTCTCGCGAAGATACCCGTCGGCTACCCTTCGAGGGAGGAGCTCGTAGAGATAATGGAGCGTGTACGCGTCATAGAGGAGGAATGGCCCGTACGGCCCGTCGCTAGCCGCGACGATCTCCTCTTCCTGCGGAAGGCTGTATGGAACGTCTACGTTGACTACAATGTGAAGCTCTACATCGCCTCGATAGTCGAGGAGACCCGTAGGAGTCCCCACGTACTCCTCGGCGGCTCCCCGAGAGCAGCTATAGCGATGATGCAGCTGTCCCGCGCTCTGGCACTCATAGAGGGCCGCGACCACGTAACGCCGGAGCATGTCAAGCGTGCTGCTAGGCCAGCCCTACTCCACCGCATAGTGTTGCGGCCTGAGGCCCGCCTTGCAGGCGTAACTGTGGACGACATCATAGACTCGGTGCTGGAGCGTGTGGAGCCCCCGTAGGGAGGGCCAGAGGGTTCTTGCCCGTAGAGCCGACGCCAAAGGCGCTCCTGGCTGCCGCGTCGATAACAGCCCTCCTCATAGCCAGCTATGCCGGGGTCTACCCGTGGCTAACGGGCAGCCTTGCGGTCCTCCTCTCGGGGATCCTAGCTTGGAGCCTCGGCTACGCCTACACCCTCTCCAGGGCAGCGCTAGGCCTAATGTTTGAGAGGAGTGTGGAGCCAGAGACAGCCTATGAGGGCGCACCGGTCAAGGTGACTATCCGTGTACACAACGCGTCGAGACTCCGCGCCGAGGCGGTGGTGACCGATGCTATCCCGGCAAGGGTTAGGGTTGAGGAGAGCCCAGTATTTCGTGTCTCGCTGCTGCCAGGCGCATCTGCAGCCTACACCTACACTGTGAAGCCCCTTCCAGGGCTACACATCTTCAGCGAGCTGACCGTGGATGTCGTGGACCCACTGGGCTTCTTTGTCTACCGTCGCACGGTTAGGACCCCAGCAAGCATCAAGACGGTGCCAGTGGCAAGCCTCTCCGAGCCGTGTGCCCCGAGCCCGGTGCACGGGTTCCTCGAGGCCTATAGGAGGCTCGTGCATGGTGTGGGCCTTGAGTTCTACGAGGTGAGGGAGTACCAGCCAGGCGACGACCCGAGGAGAATCGTGTGGACCGCCACGGCGAGGGTCGGGAGGCTAATGGTCCGCGAGGACCTCTCCGAGCTGCAGCCGAGGCTCCACATGCTAGTGGACCTCTCCCGCTACAGCTGGGCGGGAGAGCCCGGGGACACTCCGGGAGATCATATTGCAAGGCTTGCAGCCTCGCTCGCCCGCAGCATCGCCAGCCTAGGCGGCGTCTTCGGCTACACGCTGCTCCGCGGCGATGTCTGGCTAACAGTGCAGCCAGGCAGGGCTGGGGAGAGGCTCCACCAGCTCCTCACGCAGCTCTCAAGCCTAGACCCCATCGAGACCCTAACCCATAGCGGTTGGGGGCTCTGCGGAGCCGTCAAGGAGGCTAGAACCCTGCTCCCCAGGGGCATGCTGCTCCTAGTACTCACCGGACCCCACGCCCTGGTCCAGCCCAGGCTCGAGGAGATGGCTTCGTGTCTCGCGGGGCTAAACGCGGTGGTCGTAGTGGTTCTTCCGGTGGGCGACGCAGAGGCCTCCAGGCTGGCCCGCACGGCTGCGGTAAGGCTTGCAGGCAGGGCCTCCAGCGTTCTTGGCGGGGCAGGGGCAAGACTATACCTGGCCCCCGGCGGGCAGTTCGTGAGGGAGGCTTGGAGGCTGATAGCATCGCCCGCATAGCCCATGGATTCGCCGTCCCCACAGCTGCGCTAGCCCTTCTCGTGCTAGCCTACACTGTTCTCCCCGCGCCCTGGCTGCTAGCAGGCATGGCTGTGGCAGCGGCGGCAGCAGCTGTGGGGAGGCTATGGCTCTCGCTGCTCACAGCACTGTCGGTAGCGCTGACTGCGGCAGCCGTGGAGTCCAGGCCCGAGACAGTGGCGGCGCTCGCCGGCATAGCCCTATTGACGTTAGCTGCTCCGGGGCCCGGACTCCAGCCCCCCTACAAGCCTCCGAAGAGCCTCCTCCTAGCCATAGCCTTCTCCGGGCTCGCAGCGCTACACGCATCCCTCGCGGCACATGCGCTGGCGATGGTGCAGCCTTACGCAGCGATACTAGCCTCTCACCCTGGCGCGGAGGGCTCAGCCTACCTTGCCGCCGCCCTCGTTGCCGCCGCCATCTCCTACCTTGCCTCGGCGCCTAGGCCCCTTCTACGTCCCCCGTCAAGGCTAAGGCCCTGGCACATACTCGAAGTAGTAGTCTATACTGCCACGATGATCCCCGTATTCAGCGAGCCAGCAGTCTTTGCCGCAGTCCTAGCGGGTCTAGCAGCAGGCGGCATAGCGGTGCAGGTGAAGCCTA